>NZ_SLKM01000270.1:0-8383 GCF_007134575.1 Natronospira sp. | reverse complement strand
GCGGGTGTGGCGACGGTGGCCCTGGTGGGGCTGCAGGGTGGTGAGCTGGATGAGGGCCCTGGCACTCCCGAAGTGGTGCCATCCACTGTCGAGACCAACCCCTGGGCAACCCCGGCGCGCATCTCTCCGGCAGCCGGCCGAAGCCTGCAACTGGAAGACAGTGAATCCTGGCAGCGCCTGAACAGCTATCGTCTCAACCACGCGGACCGCGCCGCCGGCCTCCAGCGGATTGAGAGCCAGGCTGCCGATGCCCTGGACGCGGAAAGCGAAGACCGAGACGAGGGGAGTGAGCCTCAATGAAGGCAGTCAGTCACCGGCTGATGGTGGCCTTTTGCTGTCTCGCTGCCCTGGCCGCCAGCCAAGCGGTTCAGGCCGATACCCCGCGTGCAGCACTGGAACGCATGGCGGAGGCCATGTCTGAATTGAATTTCCGTGGAACATTCGTTCAGATTCAGGGCGGGGAAGTGGAGAGTCATCAAGTGGTTCACCGGGCCGGGGAGGGCGGCTCAAGTGAGCGTCTGCTGAGCCTCACCGGCAGTCAACGGGAGCTCCTGCGTCAACATGATGCGGTCAAGTGCATCTTCGCCAAGGATGACGACGGGGATGTGGACCTGAGGCAGGCCGCGGCCCGCTTCAATGCCTACCTGGGTGACAAGCTAAAGGATCTGGACAGTGGCCACTACAGCCTGATCAGCCTCGGCCGTGATCGGGTGGCCGGCCGCGCAGCGAATATCATCGGTATTCAGCCGGAGGATGAACTGCGCTATGGATTTCGCTTCTGGCTTGACCGGGAAACCGGCATGCCCCTCCGCAATGACATGGTCTCCGCTGATGGTGAAGTCATCCAGCAGGTGATGTTTACCGACATCATGCTGGATGTGGATATCAGCGATGAAGAGCTGGATCCGGTGCTGGAGAAAGAGGCGGAGGCCTTTGGTACCCGTCATGCCCGGTATTCCCGTAAGCGCCCGGGTGAGTCCGAGCAGGATCTACCCACGCTGTTTGACGCGCTGCCGGATGGTTTCCGCCTGGTTGCCGCTCAGTCCGAACCCCGCCGTGCCGGCAATGACGTCATCCTGCATCATTTGATTCTGTCCGATGGCATTGCCCAGGTATCGATTTTTGTGGAGCCGCTGGGCGAAGAACGCCGGGGCTTCGAGGGCGAGTCCCGCATGGGCAGTGTCAGTGCTCACGGCCGGCAGGTGGATGACCATCAGATCACCGTGGTGGGGGAGGTTCCCATGAAGACGGTGACCGCCATCGCCAGCGAAATTGACAGCCTGCCTCGGCGTCTGGCCGAGAAGCTCGAGCCTTGATCACTGAATCCGGTCGCATTGTCCGCCGCGAAGGTGCCGTTGCCTGGGTGGAAGCCAGCAGTCGCCGTGATTGTCCCCGCTGCGCCGAAGGCAAGGGTTGCGGCGGCGGTTTGCTGGGCCGCTGGCTGGGCAAGCGCCTGCATCTGGTCCAGGCGGCGGACCCCGCGTTTCATCCCGAGGGAAGCTGGGTCGAGCTGGGCCTGGAGGACAGTGCCTTGCTGAAAGCGGCCCTGGGCCTCTATCTCCCGCCCTTGCTGGGCCTGGTGGCGGGCAGTTCCCTGGCCCATGCCATGGGCCTGTCCGAATGGCTGTTGATTTTGGCCGGCGTGGCCGGATTCGCTCTCGGCCTGCTGGCTGCCCGCCGCCTGAGCCGCGGCCTCGGTGACCGGCCTGCCTTCCTGCCCCGGGTGATTCGTCGCCTGCCCGGCCCGCCGCCCGGCTGTGTGCGTGATCTCTCCGCCTGAATACCCTGAAACGGGGGATAGCCATGGAAATCGTCGTCTATTCGCGCCCCGGTTGCGGTTTATGCGATCAAATGCTGGTGGATCTGCAGCTGGAACTGGGCAGTGTGGACCCGATTCGGGTTGTGGACATTCGCGAGAACGAGGCCCTCAAGGCCCGCTACGGCCTGCGCATCCCGGTGCTGGAAATCGATGGCGAAACCCTCTGTGAGGGCCGCCTGGATCTCAGCCGATTGCGGGCGGCGCTGGCCGCTGGCGACAAATAAGCGAGCGGCAGGCCCGGCGGCGCATTTCAGTTGCGGCCCCGTCCCGGTATAATCGACGCCTTTCGACGAGTCATCGCAGCCGACCACGGGAAGGGGCTTGCACCCCGGTCTGGTCGGCTTTTCCATGTTTTACACCTTCGGGTCCTCAATGAAGCATATCCGCAATTTCTCCATCATCGCCCATATCGACCACGGCAAATCCACCCTGGCAGACCGCTTCATTCAGGTCTGCGGCGGCCTCACGGATCGCGAAATGGCCGAGCAGGTCCTGGATTCCATGGATCTGGAGCGGGAGCGCGGGATTACCATCAAGGCGCAGAGCGTCACCCTCAATTACACTGCCCGGGATGGTCAGGTCTATGAGCTGAACTTCATTGATACCCCCGGCCACGTGGATTTCTCCTATGAGGTCTCCCGTTCATTGTTCGCCTGCGAAGGCGCCTTGCTGGTGGTGGACGCTGCTCAGGGCGTTGAAGCCCAGAGCGTGGCCAATTGCTACACCGCCATTGAGCAGGGCCTGGAGGTGATTCCGGTATTGAACAAGATTGATCTGCCCTCGGCGGAGCCGGAGCGGGTCAAGGAAGAGATTGAGGACATCATTGGCCTGGAGGCCGACGAAGCCATTTCGGTCAGCGCAAAGACCGGCGTGAATGTGGACGAGGTGCTGGAGCAGTTGGTACAGAAGGTGCCGGCGCCCCAGGGGGATCCGGATGCCCCTCTCAAGGCCCTGATCATCGACAGCTGGTTCGACAACTACGTTGGCGTGGTCAGCCTGGTTCGAATCGTTGACGGCCGCCTGGCCAAGAATGACCGTATCCGGGTGATGGCCACCGGCAAGGCCCACCAGGCCACCGAAGTGGGTAGCTTCACGCCCAAGAAGACCCCACGGGACTCGCTGGAGACCGGCGAGGTGGGGTATGTCATTGCCGGTATCAAGGATATTGATGGTGCCCCGGTGGGGGACACCCTGACCCTGGATCATCGGCCTTGCGATGAGCGGCTGCCGGGTTTTCAGGAGGTCAAGCCGCGGGTTTTCGCCGGCCTGTTTCCGGTGGACAGCAGCGACTATGAGGATTTTCGCGATGCCCTGTCCAAGCTTCGGCTGAACGACGCCGCCCTGTATTACGAACCGGAGGTTTCCGATGCCCTGGGCTTCGGTTTCCGCTGCGGCTTTCTCGGCATGCTGCACATGGAAATCATCCAGGAGCGGCTGGAACGGGAATATCAGCTCGATCTCATCACCACCGCACCCACGGTGGTTTACGAAGTCCTGACCGGGGACGGGCAAACCCTGCGGGTGGATAATCCCTCCCGTCTGCCCGAGGTCAACCTGATCGAGGAAATTCGTGAGCCCATCATTGTGGCCAATATTCTGGTGCCCCAGGATTTCGTCGGCCCGGTAATTACCCTGTGCGAGGAGAAACGGGGTAACCAGAAGAAAATGATGTATCACGGCAAGCAGGTGCAGCTGACCTATGAACTGCCCATGAGCGAGGTGGTGCTGGACTTTTTTGATCGGCTCAAGTCCTCCAGTCGTGGTTTTGCTTCCTTCGAGTATGATTTTGATCGTTTTCAGTCTTCCAATCTGGTCAAGCTGGATGTGCTCATCAACGGGGACCGGGTGGATGCCCTGTCCACCATTGTTCACAAGGACCAGTCCTACAGTCGGGGCCGGGACCTGTGTGAGCGGATGAAGGACATCATTCCCCGTCAGATGTTTGATGTGGCCATCCAGGCTGCTATCGGCAATCACATCATTGCCCGAACGACGGTCAAGGCCCTGCGCAAGAATGTGACTGCCAAGTGCTATGGTGGCGACGTGACACGGAAGCGCAAGTTGCTGGAGAAGCAGAAGGAAGGTAAAAAGCGCATGAAACAATTGGGCAAGGTGGAGATTCCCCAGGAAGCCTTCCTTGCCGTCCTTCAGGTGGACAAGAAATAGGAGCGGGGTCCGCGGACCCGATACCATCCATGAATCTGGCACTGATACTGGTAATTGGATCTTTTGTAACCGGCCTGGTCTGGGCCCTGGACCGCCTGTGGTGGGCGCGTTCCCGCAGCGCCGAGGACCACGAACCTACCATCGTCGAATGGTGTCGGGCTTTCTTTCCGGTTCTGCTGATCGTCCTAATCCTGCGCTCGTTTATCGCCGAGCCCTTCCGGATCCCATCGGCCTCCATGATGCCCACCCTGCTGGTGGGAGACTTCATCCTGGTCAACAAGTTTGCCTATGGGCTGCGCTTGCCGGTTCTGGAGACCCGCTTTCTGGATCTGGGCAGCCCGGACCGGGGTGACGTGGCAGTCTTTCGCTATCCCCCCAATCCACGCAAGGATTACATCAAGCGGGTGATTGGGCTTCCCGGGGATCAGGTTGCATACCGTGGCAAGACCCTTTATATCAATGGGGAGGCCGTGGCACAGGAGGTAGTTGGTCCTTTCGAGCCGCGGGATGTGGATCGTCGGCGGGATCGGGTGCTGCCCGGCAGCGTGCTCATGAAGGAAACCCTGGGTGAGCAGGCTCACGAGATACTGGTCAGCCCCCGACCGGCTACAATGGAAAGCCAGGAACTGGAAGCCGGTATTGTCATCCCCGAGGGCGAGTATCTGATGATCGGGGATAATCGGGACAACAGTCTGGACGGGCGTCACTGGGGACTGGTGCCGGAGGATCATCTCCGTGGTCGCGCCATGTTCGTGTGGCTGAGTTGGGAAGCCTTCAATGCCTCGCCCCAGTGGGGACGAATAGGCCAGGCAATCAATTAGGGAGTAGCTGACATGCGATTGCGTCACTCACAGCAGGGCCTGACGGCGATTGGATGGATACTGGTTCTGTTCGTGGTCGGGATTATCGCCACGGCCGGGGTCCGGCTCGTGCCGGTGTATATCACCTCCCAGACCCTCAACACCATCATGCGAGGCGTGACATCGGATGTGGACGCCAGCTCCCTGTCTGAAGTGCGTCGCTCCCTGGTCAGGCGGCTGAACGTCAACGACGTTCGTGTGGTGGGAGATACCGATTTCACCATTGAAACCATTGATGGTCGCCGGACTCTGGTGCTGGAATATGAGCATCGCGTGAACTTCATCGGTAACATCGATTTCATTGTCTCCTTCGAGAAGAAAGAGACCTTCCGGGGGGAGTGAGATTGAGTCTGGACCGGCTACTGGAAACCCTCGGTTATCATTTCAGGGACCAGAGTCTTCTGGAAGCGGCGCTGACCCATCGCAGTCTTGGCCGCAACAACAATGAACGCCTGGAATTTCTGGGTGATGCGGTTTTGGGGCTTTGTGTTTCCGAGCTGCTTTACCGTGCCTTCCCGCAGGTAGAAGAGGGTGATCTAAGCCGCCTTCGCGCCAGTCTGGTCAACCAGGAAACCCTGGCCGAGATTGCCGCCGAGATGGATTTGGGGACTTATCTTCGTCTGGGCGGCGGTGAACTCAAGAGCGGTGGTTTCCGTCGTGCATCCATTCTCTCTGACGGTCTTGAGGCCATTCTCGGCGCGGTTTATCTGGATGGCGGTTTCAGCCCGGCCCGTGATCTGATTCGGCAGCTGTATCAGGAGCGCGTGCGACGGTTGCCGCCGCCCGAGCAACTCAAGGATCCCAAGACCCGCCTTCAGGAGTGTCTTCAGGGCCGGGGACTGTCTCTGCCGGTCTATGCCGTGGAGTCAATCAGCGGCAAGGAGCATGCCCAGGTATTCGAAGTCAGTTGTGTCGTCCCTGACACGAATTTTCAATCCCGCGGGCGCGGTGGCAGTCGACGCAAGGCGGAGCAGGCGGCAGCGGCCGCCTTACTGGAGAAGGTCAATGAATGAATCTGTCCGTCATGCCGGGCTCGTGGGTGTGGTGGGGCGACCCAATGTGGGCAAGTCCACATTGGTCAACGCACTGGTGGGTGAAAAGGTCAGTATTGTTACCGCCAAGCCTCAGACCACCCGCCACCGCATCATGGGAGTCTTGACCCGCGACGACTGTCAGTTTGTCTTCGTGGATACGCCGGGCATTCACTCGGAAGCACCCCGGCGCTTGAATCGGGACATGAACCGCCTCGCCCAGGACGCCGCCCGGGATGCCGATGTGGTGGTGTTCGTGGTCCAGGCAGGCAAGTGGTTGGCGGAAGACCAGGCCATCCTCGACAGTCTCAAGCGTCTGGACGTACCGGTGGGTCTGGTGATCAACAAGGTTGACCAGGCGGCGGACAAGTCCCAGCTCCTGCCTTTCATCGAATCGATCACCGCCAGGGCCGATTTTCGTTTTGTCGTTCCTCTCTCGGCCCTCAAATTGACCAACCTGACCCCGCTGCTGGATGAGCTGCAGCAGTTCTTGCCTGAGTCGCCGGCCTTCTTCCCCGCTGATCAGCACAGTGATCAAAGCCCCCGGATGGTGGCCGCCGAAGTCATTCGCGAAAAGCTGATGATGCGTGTGCACAAGGAAGTACCTTACGCGGTCGCGGTCCAGGTTCAGGAGATGGAGCGGGAGGGGCAACTCACCCGTATCCAGGCGGTGATCTGGATCGAGAAGGAAGGCCAGAAAGGTATTGTGATTGGTCAAGGCGGAAAAGTTCTCAAGGATGTGGGTACCGCCGCCCGCAAGGAGCTGGAAGGGATTTGGGGCGGGCGGGTGCATCTGGATCTCTGGGTGAAGGTCCGGGCGGGATGGCCCGATGATCCCCGTATCCTAGGCAGTCTCGGGATCACCAGCGAATGAGCACGCGTCGGCCGCAGTTGCAGGCCGGCTATGTTCTCCATCACCGGCCTTATCGCGATACCAGCCTGGTAGTGGATGTCTTTACCCGCACCGCCGGGCGCCTGGCACTGGTTGCCCGGGGGGCCAGGCGGCCCCGGGCCAGTCAGCGCAGTCTCCTGCAGCCCTTTCGTCCCTTGTTATTGTCCTGGCGGCTGGGCGGCGGCGAGATGGGTACGCTGACGGCTGTCGAGGCGGATGGCTACCCACCGGGCCTGAGCGGTGACGCTCTGATGTCCGGCTTTTATCTCAACGAATTGGTCCTTCGTCTCCTCGGACGGCATGATCCCAACGAGGCCATCTTTGATCTCTATGCCGAGACTCTGGCCGCACTGCCGGCGGGGCCAACGGCGCCGGTGCTGCGGCGTTTCGAGAAACTGTTGCTGGATGGTCTGGGTTATGCCTTGCCCGTCCACGAGACCGGAATGGACGGTCAGACGCTGGACCCGGACAGCCGTTATCGTTTCGATCCCGAATCAGGGGCCTGGCCGCTGGCGGGATCGGAAGGCCGTGGTTACAGTGGTCGGACTTTGCTGGCCCTAGCCCGGGCGAACTATGATGAGCCGTCGGTACAGCCTGAAATGCGGCGGTTGCTCGCCGAGGCACTGCAACCCCATCTGGGGGGTAAACCCTTGCAGACTGCAAGGGTCATGCGGGATCTGACTCGACGCGGTTTGCGTCAGACGCGCAGTGAGCCGTCGGCCAATGACAGTGATGACAAGGGAGATCCCTCATGAAGCAGGCAAGCGGTCCCATCGATCTGGGTGTCAATGTAGATCACATCGCCACACTGCGGCAGGCTCGTGGCACCCGCTATCCGGACCCGGTACAGGCCGCAGTGGTGGCCGAGCAGAATGGCGCCAATGGCATCACCATTCACGTGCGTGAGGATCGTCGGCATATTCAGGTACGGGACCTTCGCCTGATGAGTGAGATGCTTGAGACCCGGATCAACCTGGAAATGGCCATCACCGATGACATGCTGGCAATCGCTGGGGAGTATCGGCCCTTTGCCTGTTGCCTGGTGCCCGAGAAACGGGAAGAGCTGACCACCGAGGGTGGCCTTGATGTGGCCGGCCAGCAGGAGATGGTGAATCGCGCCGTGACGCAACTCAAGGAGGCGGGTTGTCGGGTGTCTCTGTTCATTGATCCTGACCCACGACAGATCGAGGCCGCGGCGGCCGCCGGTGCCCCGGTGGTGGAACTGCATACCGGGGATTATGCCGAAGCCCCCCTGGGTCGTCAGGCTGAAGCCCTGGAACGTATTCGTGTCGGGGCAGAAAAGGCCGCGGCGGCCGGGCTGATCGTGCATGCCGGCCACGGCCTGCATTATCACAACACGGCTGCAGTCGCCGCCATTCCCCAGATCAGTGAACTCAATATTGGGCATGCCATCATTGCCCGGGCGGTAATGGATGGCTTGCCAAGGGCGGTTGCCGACATGCGCTCCATCATGGACCGTGCGCGAGGTGGAAGCTGATGGAGGTTCCAGGCCTGGTCTATGGTGTGGGTACGGACCTTGTCGAAGTGGCTCGAATCGAGCGAGCCTGGGAGCGATGGGGAGAGCGGTTCGTCAACCATCTGCTGATGACGGCAG
>NZ_SLKM01000036.1:0-8472 GCF_007134575.1 Natronospira sp. | reverse complement strand
GAGTATCTGCGCACTTCGGTGCCGAATATCTTCGGTTGCGGTGATGTGGTGGGCCCGTATCAATTCACCCATGCCGCCTCCCACCAGGCCTGGCATGCGACGGTCAATGCCCTGTTTGGCTGGGCCAAGCGCTTTCGGGTGGATTATCGCTTTCTGCCCTGGGCGACCTACACCGACCCCCAGGTAGCACGGCTGGGCCTGAACGAGCGCGATGCCAGGGACCGGGGTGTGGATTATGAGCTCACCACCTACGACTTCTCCGGACTGGATCGGGCCGTGGCGGATGAGAGCAATGAGGGCTTCATCAAGGTCCTTACCCCGCCGGGCAAGGACCGGGTGCTGGGTGTCACCATTGTGGGGCCCCAGGCCGGGGAGCTGATCAGCCAGTTCACCATTGCCATGAAGAACGGTATCGGCCTGAACAAGCTGCTATCTACCATTTACCCCTATCCCACCCTGGGTGAGGCCAACAAGTTTGCTGCGGGGAATTGGAAGAAGGCCCATGCACCGCAGGGCGTATTGGCCTGGATGGAGAAGTTCTTCGCCTGGCAGAGGTGATGCCAGGTCGGTATGAGGCAAGGCGGGTGGGCAAGCGACCGGCTACCGGCCGGTCCTTGCCCCTTCCGTTTTTGGGTCAGGCGAGGGCAGTGATTACCAGTTAAGGCGCGCGCCCAGGCGCCACTGCCTGTCATCGCCGTGGTAATCGTAGCTGCCGGAGATGGCAACCTGATCCGAGAGCTCGAACACGCCGTGGACCCGCATCAGTGCTTCGCCGGACGCCGGGTCCAGGCGACTGACACCGCCGACCCGGGGACCGCCGCCAAGCTCGAAGCGGGGGCTGATCCGGGTTCGAATGCCCGCCGCCATGCTCACAGAGCGACGGGTGTCCTGCAGACTGACCCGGGCGGTTACCGGACCACCTTCCAGGTACCACATGCCCCGATCAGTGATCATGCCGCCCGCGCCGACCAGCAATGCGTTGTATTCGACTGCCACACGCCCGGGAAGGTCCTGATTGTCCCGGCTCAGCATTTCCCGTTCCAGGATCAGCCAGCTACCCGGGCTCACCGTCAGGCTGAGACGGCTGCTGGTGCCGGTGATGGCATCCGCGCTGTCCGGGTCAATACGGCTGTACTGGGCCTCCAGGAAATCAGTGGAGAAGTCCAGTTCGGAGCCAAGAGCAGTGACAGGGGCTAGCAACAGGGTCAGCAGGCTGGCGCGGGCAGGGCTCATTTAGCGGTCCTTTATTCATCTTCGTCATCCTGAAGGTAATCGTCTGCCAGCTCGTCCTGCAAGCGACGCGCCTCCATGTATTCCTCGACGGATCGCCACTGGCTCTTTCGCTGACTGTGATTGGGGGCCGGCGGCCGATTGGCCGGTGCCGTGGCGGCGAACAGCTTTTCCAGCTCGCCTGCCTCCTCCAGGTCCATTTCGTCATCGAAATCGTTGTCGTCCAGTTTCTTGTTCTTTCCGGCCATGCCGCAGCCTTCCTCCTGATTTGCAACGCCCTCGAATTCGGGCAAATCGGGGCGCAGCATTTATATAGCTTCGCGGCGCGGAAGGAAAGGCCCTTTAAAGAAAAAAATGACGCTATCAGGCAATGGGTCTCCGGTGGCCGGGCATATTATCATGGTGGGAAACCCGACCCGAGGAGACAGTCTTGCTTCAGAAGGAACTCAATTTCCCCATGCCCGGGCGCGGCACCCGCGATATCACGGCCGACATTGCCGCGGTGGTATCAGACAGTGGAGTGGGCACTGGTCTGTGTCACGTCTTCTGTCGTCATACCAGCGCCTCTCTGGTGATCTGCGAGAATGCCGATCCGGAGGTGCGCGACGACATGGAGCGATTCCTTTCCCGTCTGGTTCCCGATGGCGATCCCATGTTTCGCCATGACGCCGAGGGTCCGGATGACATGCCGGCCCATGTTCGCAGCATGTTGACCCAGTCCGGTCTCAGTCTGCCGGTGACGGGCGGTCGTTTGCTGACCGGGACCTGGCAGGGGGTTTTCCTCTACGAGCACCGCAGCGGCAGCCATGACCGTCGGGTGGTGGTGACGGTCATGGGGGAGGCGGGGGGCGCATGAATCTCTGGTTTCGAATGATTCGGGTGATCATCCGGGCCCTGTTGGGGCGCAAACTGGATCCCCTGGGCCTGTCGGTGGTTCATTTCCGGGTCTGGCCCCACGATCTTGATGTGAACATGCACATGAACAACGGCCGCTATCTGACCCTGATGGATCTGGGGCGGCTCGACCTGATGATCCGGACCGGCATGGGGCGACTGCTCCTCCGGGAACGCTGGATGCCCATCGCCGCTTCCGCCATGATCCGTTTCCGTAAGCCGCTGCTGCCCTTTCAGCGCTTCCGGCTGGAGACACGTGTTCTATGCTGGGATGAGAAATGGTTTTTCCTGGAGCAGAAACTGGTCCAGGGGGACCGAACCGTTTCCGTGGCCCTGCTCAAGGGCTGCATGCGCGTCTCGGGTGGTCATGTGCCACCATCTGATATCTTTGAGAAGGTGACGGGGCGGGCGCATCCGGCGCCTGAGATGCCGGAAACGGTGCAGCGGTGGGTGGAGGCAGAAGATGCCGTCAAGGAGCAGGTGTGATGTCCGATGATGCAATCCAGGTTCGTCGTGCCAAACCGGCTGATGAGGCCGTGATCGCCGAATTCAATCGTGCCCTGGCCATGGAATCGGAGGGGCTGGAGCTGGATGCCGCTCTGGTCCAGTCCGGGGTTCGCGCTGTGCTGGCTGATCCGGGCCGGGGCTGCTATTTCCTGGCCGGGCAGGCGGGGCAGGTCGTGGGCCAGATCGGGCTCACTTATGAGTGGAGTGATTGGCGGAACGGGTTTTTCTGGTGGATTCAGAGTGTCTACGTCAGGGAGAGCCATCGTCGCAGTGGCGTCTTTCGTGCCCTGTACCATCATGTGGAAGCCATGGCCCTGGAGGATCCGGGGTGCACCGGTCTGCGTCTTTATGTGGAGCCGGAGAACCGCAAGGCCATTGAAACCTATCTCTCCCTGGGGCTTTCGGACGCACCCTATCGGATGCTGGAACTGGATTTCTCCGAGCCCGACCGGGAAAGCCGTGCGGCTGAAAAGGATGACTGAGTGGGGCGCCGGTGATAGAATTCCGCGCAAATCGGGGCCGTAGCTCAGTTGGGAGAGCGCAGCAATCGCACTGCTGAGGTCAGGGGTTCGACTCCCCTCGGCTCCACCAATATCTAAAAACCGGGCGATGCCCGGTTTTTTTGTGCCTGAAATGGGGGGCACCTGGGCCGTGCTTGCTGTTGGCGCATTCAAAGTGATGGGCAGATTGCCTTCGATTCAGGGGCTGAAATCGCGGATGAATCCGCTCCTACGGCGGCTTCGGCATACGCTAGTGGCACCGTGGGAGTGAATTTATTCGCGATCAAAAGCCTCCGGATGGCACTAAGGTATAAGACTGAACCAAACACTCCCAGAGCACGGCCCAGGTGCCCCCCACTCCCTGAGCAAGCCCACCAGGCCCGAAGCCGGGACGTCCCTCGTCATCGAAGGGCACTATCCCCAATCGAGCCCGACAGATAACGAGCCAGTGGCCCAGACAAAGAGAAATCCGTAGAATGGTCCCGCCCCATCGCCAGACCGCAAGCCCCGGTAGCTCAGCAGGATAGAGCAGCCGCCTCCTAAGCGGCAGGTCGCAGGTTCGACTCCTGCCCGGGGCACCATTTTCCCAACGACCGGCCTTCAAACCGTCCCGGCTGCAACTGACGCTCTGGGACCGCAGGCGTGCGAACCTGCGCGCAGGAGGCACGACGCACTTCCCTGTGCGTCGCCCTCCGGGTTCACGGGCTCCGCCCGTGAATGTCAAATGGCTCCGGGCAATTTGTCGACGCCTGCCCGGGGCGCCATTTTGTATTCTTTGAATGGCCCGCGCCTTCGGCGAAGGTTCCCGGCCTCAGCATTTGCTTTCTGGCCGTCTCCCTGCTCGAAACCACCGCGCAAATACGGATTCCCGCTGACATTTTGCCCGCCCAGCGGTTTCTTCCCGGCGCCGAATCCGATACACTATACCGCCGTTGCGAATTCACTTGGAGCGGCACCCAGGATGCGGTCCACCACGCTTCCCGGCTACTTACCGGACGGGTCCTTATGGCCCGGTTGTCGCCCATGCCCGCAGCAATCCCCTTTCCGGCACGGATCCTCTATCCGTCGCCCGTTCTCAAGCCTCTCCAACCGAGTTGGTGACTGATACCGATGAGTGAAACTCTCGAGCAGAAGTACGCGACTTCGCACCTTTTTGGTGCAAATGCACCCTTTATTCTCGAAATTTACGAAAAATACCTGGAAGATCCCGGCGAGGTGCCGGATGAATGGCGGAATTACTTCCGCGGCTTCCTGGATGGCCAGGGCGGCAGTGGCGCCGATGTCGCCCATGGGCCCATTGTCGATGAAATGGCCGAGCGAGCCCGTGCTCCCCGCGTGGCGGCTGCCGGCAGTTCCGGCTTTGATCCCAGGCTGGCAGAAAAACAGGCAGGTGTCGCCAGGATGATCCAGGCCTATCGTGGGCGTGGGCACCGGGTGGCTGACATTGATCCCCTGGGCCTGCGGGAGAAGCCGGAACTGGACGAATTGCAGCCGGCCTTCCACGGGCTGTCCGATTCGGACATGGACACTGAATTCTCCACCATGGGCCTGTTCGCCAAGGACTTCATGAAGCTGAGGGATATCATTGCCCAGCTTGAGCGCCTGTACACGGGGCCTATTGGTTTCGAGTACATGCACGTCACCGATCCGGAAGAACGGCGTTGGCTGCAGGAGCAGTTTGAGCGCCGCCAAGTGGATGCCCTGCTGGATGATGACGAAAAGCGGCTGCTACTGCGCCAGCTCACCGGTGCCGAAGGCATCGAGCGCTACCTGCACAAGAAGTACGTCGGCCAGAAGCGATTCTCTCTGGAAGGCGGCGAGTCCATGATCCCGCTCCTGGATGACCTGATCCAGCAGGGGGGCAAGGATGGTCTGGATGAAATCGTCGTGGGCATGGCGCACCGTGGACGTATCAACGTGCTCATCAATGTCCTTGGCAAGAGCCCGGAGGAATTGTTTTCCGAGTTCGAGGGCATCTATGACGATGATATGGAAGACCGCTCCGGCGACGTGAAGTATCACATGGGCTTCTCCTCGGATCTGGAGACACCCGGTGGCAATGTCCACGTGGCCCTGGCATTCAACCCTTCCCATCTGGAGTTCGTGAATCCGGTGGTCGAGGGCTCGGTTCGTGCCCGCCAGGACCGCCGTGGTGACAAGGACGGCAAGACTGTCATGCCGGTTCTGATCCACGGTGATGCTTCCTTTGCGGGTCAGGGTATCGTTCAGGAAACCCTGCAGATGTCCCAAACCCGGGGCTTCTACACTGGCGGCACCGTGCACATTACCGTCAACAACCAGGTGGGCTTTACCACCAGTAATCCCCGAGATGCCCGTTCCACGCCCTATGCCACTGATGTGGCCAAGATGATCGAGACGCCGATTCTTCACGTCAACGCCGATCACCCGGAGGCGGTTATTTTTGCCACCCGCCTGGCCTTGGCTTATCGGCAGCGCTTCCACAAGGACGTGATGATCGATCTGATCTGCTATCGCCGCCATGGTCATAACGAGGCAGATGAGCCGGCAGTGACCCAGCCTGGTATGTACTCGGTGATCCGCTCCCATCCCACGGCCCGGGAGATCTATGCCGAGAACCTGGTTGAGGCCGGTGTGGTGAGTGAAGAAGATCCTCAGAAACTGCTGGATGAATATCGCGACGACCTGGATGCCGGCCGCATGGTGGCGCCCAAGAGCCAGGGCATGATCGGCAATGAGTACACCGTCGATTGGAGCGAGTTCAACCTGAAAGACTGGGATGAGCCGGTGGATACCACTATCGACGGGGATCGAGTTCAGCAACTGGTAGAGGGAATCACCACGGTTCCCGATGATTACAAGTTGCACAGCCGGGTCCAGCGGATCATCGATGACCGCAAGAAAATGGGGCAGAGCAAGATACCCATGGATTGGGGTTTTGCCGAGACCATGGCCCATGCCAGCCTGCTCACCGAAGGTTATTCGGTTCGCATCGCCGGCCAGGACAGTGGCCGCGGCACTTTCTTCCACCGCCATGCGCGGGTCTACAACCAGGAAGACAATGCCGAGTTCATTCCGCTTCAGCACCTGAGTGACGATCAGCAACCCTTCTATGTTTATGACTCCCTGCTTTCCGAGCAGGGGGTGGTGGGTTTTGAGTACGGTTATTCCACCACCAACCCGGACACGCTGGTCATTTGGGAAGCCCAATTCGGTGACTTTGCCAATGGTGCGCAGGTCATCATTGATCAGTTCCTCAGCTCCGGTGAAGCCAAGTGGGGCCGTTATTGCGGTCTGACCCTGTTCCTGCCTCATGGTTATGAAGGGCAGGGGCCTGAGCATTCCTCCGCCCGCCTTGAGCGTTATCTGCAGCTTTGTGGCCAGCACAACATGCAGGTCTGCGTCCCGTCCACGCCCGCACAGATGTTCCACATGCTGCGCCGGCAGATGGTGCGCAAGTTCCGTAAACCGTTGATTGTGCTGACACCCAAGAGCCTGCTTCGACACAAGCTGTCCACCTCGCCGCTCAGCGACCTGGAGAAGGGCCGCTTCCACACCGTAATTCCGGAAGTGGATGAGCTGGATCGCGACAAGGTTCGGCGGATTGTCTTCTGCTCCGGCAAGGTCTACTACGATCTGCTTGAGGCCAGACGCCGCGACGAGATCGATGATGTCGCCCTGATTCGTCTGGAACAGCTCTACCCCTTCCCGCAGAAAGCTTATCGGGAAGCAATCAAGACCTATCCCAACGCCCGTGAAATCGTCTGGTGTCAGGAAGAGCCGAAGAATCAGGGGGCCTGGTATAACATCCGTCATCGCTTGCAGGCGCCGCTCACCGAAGAGCATGGTCTGCGTTATGTGGGCCGTGCCACGGCGGCTTCCACTGCGGCCGGTTATTTCAAGCTGCACGTTAAGCAGCAGAAGGCCGTGATCGAGTCTGCTCTGTCTGCCGGTGGCACCACCGCTTCGGGCGGCGGCAAGAAGAAGGCTGGAAAGAAGAAGGCTGCCGGCAAGAAGACGGGCGCCAAGAACACGGGCAAGAAATCCAGTAATAAGAAAACCTCGGAGAAAGCATGAGCACTGAAGTAAAAGTACCCCAACTACCGGAATCCGTTTCCGACGCCACGCTGGTTGCCTGGCACAAGCAGGCAGGCGATGCCATCAAGCGTGACGAAAACCTGGCCGACCTGGAAACCGACAAGGTGGTGCTGGAAGTTCCCGCACCGGCCGACGGTGTGCTTAAGGAAATCAAGGTCGAGGAAGGCACTGTCACCAGTGGGGACGTGATTGCCATAGTAGAAGAAGGTGCCGAAGCCGCGGCGGGTGCCAGCAAGGAAGAGGCCAAGGATACGGGTGACGACAAGGCCGAGAAGGCCGCCAAGAGCGGGGGTGATGAGGATAAGTCCGCTGCTGATCGACTGTCTCCCTCCGTGCGCCGGTTGGTGGAAGAGCATGACCTGGAACCGTCTGATATTGAAGGCAGCGGCAAGGGTGGTCGCCTTACCAAGGCGGACGTCATGGCCTATATCGAACAGGGTGGCGACAAGAAGGCCGACAAGAAGCCCGCTGCTGAAGCCAGCGAGAAGCCTGCCGGTCCTCAAGGGGTGATCAGCGGCGCCCGGGAAGACCGGCGGGTTCCCATGAGCCGCATGCGTGCCCGTATTGCCGAGCGGATGGTGGAGTCACAGTCAAATGCCGCCATGCTCACCTCATTCAATGAGGTGGACCTGACCGAAGTCATGGCCCTTCGCAAGCGTTACAAGGAAAGCTTCGAGAAGGAGCATGGCGTACGCCTTGGTTTCATGTCCTTTTTCGTCAAGGCGGCTGTCGAGGCGCTCAAGAAGCACCCCATTATCAATGCTTCCGTGGAAGGCAAGGATGTCATCTACCATGACTACTGGGATATCGGTATTGCCGTATCCAGTGACAAGGGGCTGGTGGTTCCGGTGGTGCGTGACTGTGACCAGAAAGGCTTTGCGCAGATTGAAGGCGATATTGCCGCCTATGCCCAGAAGGCCCGCAAAGGCGGTCTGGGAATGGACGATTTGCAGGGCGGCACCTTCACCATCACCAATGGTGGTGTATTCGGCTCGCTGATCTCCACGCCCATTATCAATCCGCCCCAGAGTGCCATCCTGGGCATGCACAAGATCCAGGAGCGGCCCATGGTGGTGGATGGTGAGATCAAGGCCCGTTCCATGATGTACATTGCCTTGACCTATGACCACCGCATCATTGATGGCAAGGATGCGGTCCAGTTCCTGGTGTCCATCAAGGAGAGCCTGGAAGATCCGGCTCGTCTGATGCTCCAGGTCTGAATCAAGGATCAGGTCCCGGCCCGTCTGGGCCGGGGCTTTTCTTG
>NZ_SLKM01000214.1:0-26346 GCF_007134575.1 Natronospira sp. | reverse complement strand
GTGGCGGTGCTGTTGGATTGGAAGTTCCCAGTTCCCAGTTCCCAGTGAACAGTGGGTGTGTGGCAACCTGCTTGTGGGAGCGGCCAGGCTTCTGCCACCAGCAGTATGGCGACTGTCCACTAGAAACCAGTAGGCCTCTCAGCGGGTACAGTCTGCTGTTCACTGCTTTTCCATTACATACCCGCAATTGTTACAGCTGCGGTGTTCCTCGCTGCCGAAGAAGCGGTCGAATACCGGCGGGAACTGGGTTTCAATGTTCTCCAGGTGGAAGTACTCTTCATACAGCTTGTGGTTGCACTTGTCGCAGAACCACATAAGACCATCCTGTTCATTCGGTCGCCGTTCACGTTCGATCACCAGGCCGATGCTGTTCTCGAAGCGCTGGGGCGAATGGGGGACCCTCGGTGGCAGCAGGAAGATTTCTCCGGCCTTGATGGGGATGTCCCGCACCTTGCCGTCTTCCTGGATCTTCAGCACCATCTCACCCTCGAGCTGATAGAAGAACTCCTCGCCCTCGTCGTAGTGGTAATCCTTGCGGGTGTTGGGCCCGCCAACCACCATGACGATGAACTCCGAATCCTTGAATACCCGCTTGTTGGCCACGGGCGGCTTGAGCTCGTCCCGGTGTTCGTCGATCCATTTCTGGAAGTTGAAGGCGCTGGGTAAAGGCATGGATGGCCTCCTCAGGTCTGTACCTGGCGTTTCGGATGGCACCGTAGGAGCGAATTCATTCGCGATGGGTCCTTCGTTTGCCGCGATGCCGGATTCCGGTCACGATCGCGGATGAATCCGCTCCTACGATTGTTGATTACCCAATTGTAGCAATGCATTTCAGCTCGATGGCAATCGGCGTGGGCAGACGATTGATCTCCACCGTGGTGCGGCAGGGCTGATTGTCCGCGAAGTACTCGGCGTAGATCTTGTTGTAGGCCTTGAAGTCCCGGGGAATATCGGTCAGAAAGACAGTCACGTCCACCAGCTGTTCCCAGCCGGAACCCGCTTCTTCCAGAATATGGCGCACATTCTGAAACACTGAATGACACTGGGCCTCGATGTCGTAGTCCAATACATTGCCCTCATCGTCCAGCGTGACCCCGGGAATGTCCTTGCTGGTGGCCGAGCGGGGGCCGACACCGGAAAGAAACAGCAGATTTCCCACTCGCCGCGCGTGGGGATACAGCCCTACCGGCTTGGGGGCCTTTCCGGTGTTGACGATGCTGTCGTTGTTGCTCATCTCTATCTCCAGAAATTCCGGTGGCTTATTCTGAGAAGTCAATCGTCACGTTCTTGGGGTCGGTGAAAAAGCGCATGGCTTCCCAGCCGCCCTCTCGGCCGACGCCGGATTGTTTCATCCCGCCCATGGGCACACGCAGGTCTCGACGCATCCAGCAGTTAATCCAGACCAGGCCGGACTCGATATTTCGGGCCAGACGGTGGGCCCGTTGAATGTCACGGGTCCAGATGCTGCAGGCCAGGCCATAGTCGACGCCATTGGCGATGGCCAGCGCCTGGTCTTCATCGTCGAAGGGTAGCAGGCTGACCACCGGGCCAAAGATTTCCTGCTGATTGGTCCTACAGGCCGGATCCAGGCCTTCAATGACGGTGGGCTGGATGAACCAGCCCTGCTCACAACGACCGGCGACCTTTACCGGCTCGCCGCCGCAGAGGATAGTGGCGCCATCTTCTCGCGCCTGTTCGATGCAGCCCAGGACCTTGTCGTAGTGGGGCCTGGAAACCACCGCGCCCTGACGGGTGTCCGAGAGGGCCGGGTCGGCCGGTGGCAGGGCTTTGGCGCGGGCCACGAAGGCATCCCGGAATGGCTCGTAGATGGAGCGTTGCACCAGCAGGCGGGATCCGCACAGACAGATCTGACCCTGATTGGCGAAAGCCGCCCGCAGGGTTTCGTCCAGGGTTCTGTCCCAGTCGCAGTCCTCGAACACCAGGGTCGGGTTCTTTCCGCCCAGCTCCAATGACAGCTTCTTGAACTGGGGGCCGGCCACTTGCGCAATGCGGGCGCCGGTAGCGGTTCCGCCGGTGAAGGAAATGGCCTTGATTGCCGGGTGACTGACAAGCCGGGCGCCAATCTCGGGTCCGCGGCCGTGCAAGATGTTGAGGACGCCGCTGGGCAGGCCGGCCTCGATGCAGAGCCTGGAGAACAGCCAGGCGGTCTTGGGGGTGACTTCCGAGGGCTTGCCGATCACGCAGTTGCCGGCGGCCAGCGCGGGCGCGATCTTCCAGGTAAACAGATACAGAGGCAGATTCCAGGGGGAGATGCAGGCCACCACCCCATGGGGTTCGCGCAGCGTCCAGTTGATGGCCCCGTCTTCCATGAGATGGGACTCACTGGAAAATTGACTGGCGGCGGCGGCAAAGAAACGCAGATTGGCTGCGGCACGGGGGATATCCACTGAACGAGCCAGGGCAATGGGTTTGCCGGTATCCTCGGACTCGGCGGCCGCCAGGGCCTCAAGATCCCTTTCCACCAGATCGGCCAGGCGATTCAGCCAGCGGGCCCGTTCCGGGGCCGGGGTATGACGCCAGGCCGGAAAGGCTGCCTGTGCCGCCGTTACCGCCGCATCAAGCTCGGCCTGTCCGGCGTCCGCAATTCGGCCCGACACCTGCCCTGTGGCCGGCTCGAAATTGTCCAGCCATTCGTTTGAGCCTCTGAGCTCGCCGGCAATGTAATGCTCGATCTGATCCATTGCTGTTTCTCACGGTGGGGGGCATCAGGGAACCGCCGGATTTATCCCGCCGCAGGAGCGGATTCATCCGCGACCTTTGCCCGCGGGGGGCGTGATCGCGGATGAATCCGCTCCTTCGGTCTGGCTATCTCCACAGTTCTCAATATCCCCGGTACTGAATGAGCCCCTGTTTCAGGTGTTGGCAATGTTGCCTCTCAGATACCCTTGGTTCGCCCGCCATCCACCGGGATGCTGACGCCGGTGATGTAGGCGGCCGCCGGGGAGGCCAGAAAGGCGATGGCGGCGGCGGTTTCCTCGGGGCGGCCGAAGCGTCCCATGGGCACCTGGCCAAGCGCTGCCTGTTCCACTTGCTCAAAGCTTTGTCCGGTCTTTTCCGCCTTGCCTTCAAACAGGCGCTTTAGGCGATCGGTCTGGGTAAAGCCGGGTAATACGTTATTCACCGTGATGCCATCGGGGGCAAGCTCCGTGGCAATGGTCTTGGCCCAACTGGCCACCGCGCCGCGCACGGTATTCGATACCCCCAGGCCGGGAATGGGTTCTTTCACCGACGTGGAGATGATATTGATGATGCGCCCGTAACCGTCCTCGCGCATCCCGGGCAGCAGAGCCTGGAGCAGGGTCTGGTTGCAGATGAGATGGCGCTGAAAAGCGGCGGTGAACTCATCCTTTTTGGCGCTGTGGGCCGGGCCGCCGGGTGGGCCACCGGAGTTGTTGATCAGGATGTGATAGCGACGCCCTTCCTCCACACGGGAGCGGATCACGGTCTCCAGCGCTTCGGGACGGTCGAAGTCGGAGGTGAAATAGCCGTGCTCCTGCTCCAGGGGCCGGGGCAGCTGATCACGAACAGCGCTCAGGGCCTGTTCGTTACGGGCGGTCAGGGTCACCGTGGCGCCCAGCGAAGCCAGTTCCATGGCCACCGCTCGCCCGATGCCCTGGCTGCTGCCGCAAACCAGTGCATGTTTGCCTTCAAGGTTCATATCCATCGTTCGGCTCCCTTGTCATTCATCAGAGGAGTGAGTTCACCACGGAGAACAGCCATCAATCTTCGCCTGGCGCCATGCACCCCTGGCAGTCGACGGTGGTCCAGCCGCCGTCTTCGTCCATGCGGAAGGCGGTCAATGTGCCGCCCCAGACGCAGCCTGTGTCAAGAGCGTAGACATTGTGGTCGCTGAAGTTCACCCCCTCGCTCTGGCCCGCGGTCGACCAGTGGCCGAAAAGAATATGTTCGTCAGCGCTACGTCGGCCGGGAGCCTGATACCAGGGATACAGGCCCTGTGCCTGTTCGCCGGGGGCGCACTTGGTGTTCAGATCCAGGCGCCCGTCTTCGGTGACGAATCGCATGCGGGTAAAGCAGTTGATCATGAAGCGCCAGCGATCCGCTCCCGTCAGGGACTCGTCCCACTGGTCTGGTTCATTCCCATACATGACGGCCAGGAAATCCTGATGGTCGGGACCCTGCAATACTTCTTCCAGCTCGCGGGCAGCCGCCGTGGCCTGTGTCATGTCCCACTGGGGGGGCAGGCCGGCATGAACCAGGCTGTAGCCCAGCTCCCGGTCAGTATGCAAAAAGGGGCGGTGACGCAGCCATTCCAGTAGGTCCCCGGCATCGGGGGCGTCGAGAATCTGGGCCAGGGTGTCCTTCGCTTTCAGTCGCGGCGATGCCTGCTGGGCCACGGCCAGCAGGTGCATATCATGATTGCCCAGCACGGTGACGGCCTGGTCGCCCATGTTCCTGACAAAGCGCAGGGCTTCCAGAGACTCCGGGCCGCGATTGACAATGTCACCCGCAAACCAGAGCCCGTCTTCGGCAGGGTCAAAGTTGACCCGATCCAGGAGTTGTCTCAGCTCGTCGTAACAACCCTGTATGTCACCGATGGCAAAAATGGCCATGTCTGTTTTCCATTATCGGGAGAATTGGAACTGCCGTGAAGATCAGTTCACCACGCCTGGGACGGCCAGGCGAAAGGGGGCAATGGGGGCGCGAAACTGGTCGCCGTCATCGGCCTCCATGAGATAGTCCCCTTGCATTGACCCCACCGGTGTTTCCAGGATGGTGCCGCTGGTGTACTGATAAGCCTCGCCCGGCTGAAGGTAAGGGTATTCCCCGACGACGCCGTCACCTCGAACCTCCTGGACCTTGCCGTTGGCATCGGTGATCAGCCAGTGTCTTTTCAGCAGACGGGCACCCACGGACCCCTCGTTTTGAAGGGTGATGGTGTATGAAAAGACGAATCGGGCCTTACCGGGATCGGACTGGCCGTCCAGGTATCGGGTCTCCACCTGGATTTGTATGTTGTGCTCGGGATTGTCGGTCATGAAGTGCCTTGTCCGTTCAAGAGCGAACCGGCGCGGCGGTGCCGCGTAAACTCAATCTGCAGGGACATTCTAACAGGGTGTCCGTGCCCGCCGCCTCAATCGTCCCGCAGGCGAACGGTCAGCACGTCACAGGGGGCGTTATGAACGACCGAGCGCTCCGTGCCGCCCATCAGCAGGGCCAGGCCGTGACGCTCACGACTGCCCAGCACGATCAGATCAGCACCGATGTCGCCGGCGATCCGCTTGATCTCCGCCTTGGTCTGGCCCACTTTCACCAGACACTTGTCCACCTTCAGGTCCAATGAGTCCACCAGCTTCTGCAGGCGTTCGCGGGCACTGTCGATCAGCTCTTCTTCCATGTCCACCGGCGGCGGGAGCAGGGCCTCGCCGGCCGGGTCCACGGGGACGTATTCCACCACATGCAGCAGGGAGATGCGGCCGTCCGTGGCCCGGGCCACGGTTTTTGCCCGCTCCAGCACCTGTGCGCTTTCCTCGGCGAGATCAGTGGCGACCAGGATATGCTTATAGACGCTCATGCTTCCCCCTCACGCGACGACTGAGCCCAGTATAGGTTATTGCCCCTGGGTGGCACGAATGCGGCTCGCCAGGCGGGCAAAGTCCTCCGGCGTCAGGTTTTCGGGACGACAGCCGGGATCGATGTCGGCGGCTTCCATGGCATCGCCGTCAGCCAGTCCCTTGAGGGCATTGCGAAGGGTCTTGCGGCGTTTGGAGAAGGCCTGGCGGACCAGTCCGGCCAGTGTTTCTCGGTCCTCCGGCAAGCACAGGGGCTCGCTTCTCGGGCGCAAGCGGACAATGCTGGATTCCACCCTGGGGCGCGGATTGAAGGCACCCGGGGGGACATCAAAGAGATGTTCGGCATGGCAGTGCAGCGCCGTCATGATGCCCAGACGGCCATAGGCAGGGCTGCCGGGGCCGGCCGCCAGGCGATCCACCACTTCCTTCTGGAGCATGAAATGCATGTCGGTGATGGCATCAATCTGCTCGAAGAGATGGAACATCAGCGGCGTGGAGATGTTGTAGGGCAGGTTGCCCACTACCCGCCAGGGGCCTTGTCCCAGTTGATCAAGACTGAAGCGCAGGGCATCCACATTGTGTATCCGCAGCTCGCCCAGTCCGGCGCAGCGTTCCTGCAGCAGGGGGATGACATCCCGGTCGATTTCCACCACGTCCATTTGCCCGTGCCGCTCCATCAGGGGCGCGGTGATCGCCCCAAGGCCTGGGCCGATTTCCAGTAGGCGGTCGTCGGCCCGGGGATCGATGGCAGCGATGATCCGGGCAATGATGCGGGGATCGTGCAGAAAATGTTGCCCGAAGCGCTTGCGCGCGCGGTGCTGATTCATGCCTTGGCCTCCACCATTTCCAGCGCGCTTTCCACCGCGGCCCTCAGACTGCCCGCTTCGGCCTTGCCGCTACCCGCCAGGTCCAGTGCAGTGCCATGATCCACCGAGGTGCGGATGATGGGCAGACCCAGGGTGATGTTGACCGCATTGCCGAAGCCGGCGTACTTGAGCACGGGCAGACCCTGGTCGTGATACATGGCCAGTACTGCGTCGGCCTGGTCCAGATGACGGGGGGTGAAGGCCGTGTCCGCGGGCAGGGGGCCGTCGAGGGAGAATCCCTCCGACCGTAATCGCGACAGCAAGGGTTCGATGATATCCAACTCCTCCCGGCCCAGATGCCCGCCTTCACCGGCGTGGGGATTGAGCCCGAGTACCAGGATCCTGGCTGCCGAGAGGCCGAATTTCTGGCGCAGATCCTGATCCAGGATCCGGATGATGGTTTCCAGGCGCTCGCTGCTGATGGTATCGGCCACTTCCCGCAGGGGCAGGTGGGTGGTGGCCAGGGCAACCCGCAGACCCGGACAGGCCAGCATCATCACCGGCTGCTTGCCGCCAGTGCGCTCGGCGAGGAACTCGGTATGGCCGGAGAAGGGAATGCCAGCGTCATTGATCACGCCCTTGTGAACCGGGGCGGTGACCAGAGCCGAGAAGTGACCGGCCAGGCAGCCGTCCACCGCCTGGGTGAGCAGATCGATGACATGAGCGGCGTTGCTGGTATCGAGATGCCCGGCCCTGACCGGCGTGCGTACCGGTACCGGCTGGATACTGAGACGCCCCGCCGTGCGCAAGACTTCGCCACCGTGCCAGGTCTGGCAGTCAATCCTATAGCCAAGCTGCTCGGCGCGGGCCGCGAGCACCCCCGGGTCGCCGAGGACGACCAGGGGGTATTCACGGGATTCTCGCGCCAGCTCAAGGCAGAGATCGGGGCCGATGCCGGCCGGCTCGCCGGCACTCAGGGCCAGCGGCCGCATGGACATCTCAGCTCCCGAGGCGGATTTCGAGGTAGGACTCGTCACGCAGGTTCTGAAGCCAGGCGTCCATCCGTTCCTCGGCCTTGCGGGCACGAATGAATTGTTGTGCCTGGTTGCGCCGCACGTCCAGGGTCCGGTCCCGCTCCCGAAGTTCGATCAGCTGCACCAGGTGATGGCCGAAGCGGCTCTCAAAGGGCTGGCTCACTTCCCCCGGCTCCAGCTCCTCGATCACTTCCTCGAATTCGGGGACAAACTGACCGAAGGTCTGCCAGTCCAGATCGCCGCCCAGGGACGCGGAGCCCGGGTCCTGGGAATATTCACGGGCCAGATCTGCGAAGCTTTCACCTTCCTCGACAACACGACGGCGCAGCTCCACCAGTTTGAGATGGGCCTGCTCCGGCAGCAGGATCTCGGAAGGCTGCAACAGAATATGCCGGCTGTGATGCTCCTGGACAATCACCGGATCACCGCGACGGGCCTCGTTGAGCTTGAGGATGTGGAAACCGCTGGAGGTGCGGAAGGGCCGGGTGACATCACCGGCGCCCATGTCCACCACCCGTTCGGCAAAGGCAGTGGGGAGCTCCGGGCCCGGGCGCCAGCCCAGATCGCCACCATCGAGGGCAGTGCGACTTTCGGAATGGGCAATGGCCAGTTCGGCGAAGTCGGCCCCTTCCTGCAATTGCTCGTAGATGTTCTCGGCGCGTTCCCGAGCCTCGCGGACCACGTCCGGGTCATCGCTGGAGCCGTCCATGCCAATCATGATGTGTGACACCCGGTATTCCGCGTCCAGGTCACCGCGGGCTTCGGCTTCCGCCAGGAACTCCTGGATTTCCCGTTCGGAAACGGTAACTTCCCGGTACAGCATCTGCTCCTGGACACGTTGTTGCAGCAGCTCCTGGCGCATCTGTTCACGCATGGAGGCGTAACTCATGCCTTGCCCTTCCATCAGTTGGGGCAATTCGGCCAGGGTCGTTCCCTGCTGCTGGGCGAAACGGGCCAGGGCCTGGTTGACCTCGTCGTCACTGACCCGCAGGCCGGCCATGTCGGCGCGCTGAAGCTGTACCCGCTCGTTGATCAGTTGTTCCAGCACCTGTTCACGCAAGACGCGCCGGGGCGGCAGTTGGGTACCCGGGTCCATGCGCATGCGAAGCGCCTCAATCCTTTCCTCCAGGTCCGAGTCCAGGATGATTTCGTGGTTGACCACGGCGACGATGCGATCGAGGGGCTCGTTGGCCGAGGCCAGGCTGATGCTGGAGGCCAGCAGAAGGCCAAGCAGGATGGTGGTGATCTTTCTCATAGTGACAGTGCCATGTTCAGTCGAATTCGCGATAGCCGTAGCCCATGATGCCTTCGCCCAGGAATTCCCTCACGGGATTACCCACGCCACCCAGGCCCTTGAGCTCAAGCTGGATCATGAAGTTGCGGTCCAAATCGCCGTCCCGGTTGTAGATGTAGCGACGGCTGGTGAAGCGAAGGGCCCAGCAACAGCTCTCATACTCAAGACCGGCGAAACGGTCCAGGGTTTCGTCGTCCTCGAGTGAATGATTCCAGCGCCCGAAAACACGGATGCGCTCCGTAATGGGCCAAGCAAATGAGACATCGGCCTGATCGAGTCGGTTCCGCCGGTTGCGGTAGCCGATATTGATGACTTTTCGGGGTTCCGGCCGATATTGGAACTGTATCGCGCTGCGACTGGTTTGTCGATCATCCGGGTCCCACAACAGGGTGGTTCGGGCGCTGAAACTGTCCGTCGGTGCCGCCTGGACCTCGGCAACCAGTTCCGAGCGGGCCTCGGTTGCCGTCTCGCCGCCCCTGAGTCTCACTTCCCGGTCATCGAAGTGGTGAATCTGGCCCAGGCTGCCACTCAGCAGGCTGCGGCCACTGTCCCGGTCCAGGATGCGGGAGGTCAGGGCCATGCCCACCCGGTTGGCGTCGCCGAGACGGTCCGGGCCCACGAAGCGGTCTTCCATGAACAGGCTGGCGAAGGTGAAGTCGATCTCCCGGGTGTCGAAGCGGGGCAGCAGATTCTGCTCCTCGTCCGCGGGCACATAGAGGTAGAACAGTCGTGGCTCCAGCGTCTGGCGCAGATTGGCGGTGCCGGCGAAAGGGCGTTCCAGAATCAGGCCCGAATCCAGGCTGAAAATCGGCGTGCTGCGGCTGAAGCTGAGATCCTCTCCGGGGCTGAAAACCAGGCCGTCGCCATCATCGTTGATGGCGGCGTTCGACAGCTCATGTCGGGTGTACTGGCCGCCCAGTGCCGGTTGCAGGAACCAGCCAGGGGTCCCGAAGCGCCCGGTGACCCGTGGGTGCAGATGGAGGCGATCGGCCTCGATGGAATCGGCTCGCTCCAGGCGAGTGAAGCGATGATGGAGTTCGGCGTGGAAGGGGCTCCGCCCGATGGGCAGGTCCGAGTCCAGGCGCATATCCGGCATTTCCCGATAGGGCAGGCGGCTGTCCTCAATGGCATCGTCGATGGTCTGGAATATCCGGAAGCGGCTCTGAAAGCGATACCAGGGCGTGCGCTGGCTGATGGTCAGCGATTGCGGCAAATGGGTTCGGGTTCGTCCGCCCGGTCCGGAGCCGAGATCAAGGAAGTAATCCGGGTCGGAGGCCCGTTGCACATTGGCATTGATCCGCCAGTTGGCGGGCAGGTCCGTGCGTTGGCGGTAGCGGTAGTAATAGCGATCATCGCCGAACAGCTTGTCGTCAGGATGGTACTCCACGTCCAGGGTGCCGCGGGTTGTCGCGGTCAGATAGCGGGTTTCGGTCCTGAGCTGGGTGCCCCGCTCGCTGCGGTGGTGGGGGGTGAGGGTCATGTCCAGGTTGGGGCGAATATTCCAGTACCAGGGCAGCACGACCTCGGTGCCGTGACGGCTTGAGCGGCCGAAATCCGGGAACAGAAAGCCGCTCTTGCGGCTCTCGTCGATGGGAAAGCTTACCCAGGGGCTGTAGAAGATGGGAACTCGCTTGAAGTCCAGACGCATGTGGCGGGCCGTGCCGCGCCCCGCCTCGTGGTCCAGTTCCATCTCCCGGGCGTGCAGCTCCCAGTCACGGTTACCCGGCGCGCAGGTGGTGAACATGAGGTCATCCATGAGGGTGCGGTTGTCCGCGGTGCGCCGCAGGCGGCTGGCATCACCCCGGGCATGTCGATCCAGCAGTCGGAAGCCGCCCTGCTGGAACTCGCCACTGTCACTGTCCAGATCGAAACGGGCCTGTTCTCCGCTCAGGGCCAGATCGTTCTGGATGAAATCCACCTCGCCCCGCATCTCTGCTGCATTGGCCTGTATATCGTAGAGAATCTCCTCGGCCCGCAACTGGCGCGTACCCTGGCGCATGATGACATCGCCCTGATAGCGGAAATACTGTTCGCCAATCCCCTCGCTCGAATCCGCGTCAACCGTCACCGGGGTGCCGTGATCCGGTGCCGGTCCAACGGTTTCCGGCGGCCGTTCCGGTGGCCAGGTGGGGCACAGCCGCCAGGGCTCGGGCTCTTCGGCCTCGATCTGGGCCGTTGCCAGGTCATGCCACAGGCAGCCGCCCAGAAGCAGCACTGCCAGTCCGGCCCGACGAAATCCCTGTTGTGCCTGCTTGGAAACCACGCGTGTCCTGTTCCTGGCCAATGCCGGGCCGTGCCGGCGGGGTTTGTATGATGGCGGGATCGGCGCGCGCGGTAAACTCGCACAGCCGACGCAGGACCGCAAGCCCGGGCCCCGCTGGCAGGCGGCAGCTTGCCAGCGCTGGTCGGGACCGGGATGATTCGCATACGGTTAAAGCTCGATTATCGCTGCTGGAGCAAGTGAATGAGTGAAGATTCGCGCCTTGTCGCGCTGCGACACTGGCTGCAGGCAGGTTTTCCCGATGCGGAGATCGAATTGCGGCCGGCGTCGGCGGATGCTTCCTTTCGGCGCTATTTCCGGGTCAGCGGCCTTGGGCCGCAAACCCTGATCGCCATGGATGCACCGCCCGAACAGGAGCGGCTGGGCCCCTTCATCGACGTGGCGGGCCGTCTGGCCGCTGCCGGCCTGCGGGTGCCGGAGGTGCTCAGGCAGGATCTGCGTCAGGGTTTCCTGCTGTTGACGGATCTGGGGCGCCAGACCTTCCTGGAGGCATTTGCCCACGAAGACCCGGCGGCGATGGTGGAGTCCGCCCTGCCTGTCCTGGTGCGGATGCAGGCGGCAACCGATCCCAGCGGGCTGCCGGTCTATGATCAAGCTCTGCTGCAGCGGGAGTTGTCCCTGTTCCCCGACTGGTATCTGGCCCGGGAGCGGGGCCTGAGTCTGTCGGCGCGGGAGGAGAAGGCACTCGCCGACTGGTTTGATCGCCTCTGTGAGCGAGCCCTGGCTCAGCCCCGGGTTTTTGTCCATCGGGATTTCATGCCCCGGAATCTGATGGTTGGCGGGGCAGAGCCCGGAATGGAGCCCGGAGTCATTGATTTTCAGGATGCCGTGCTTGGGCCGGTGAGTTACGACCCGGTCTGTCTGTACATGGATGCCTTCCACAGCTTCCCCGAATCCACCGTTACTGCCGGGCTCGGCCGCTACCACGAGCTTGCCAGGGCAGCCGGGATACCCGTTCCCGAGGCGCTGGACGAGTTTCTCCGGGATGCCTGCTGGATGGGGGTGCAGCGCCACCTCAAGGTGATCGGGATATTCGCCCGCATCGCGCACCGCGATGGCAAGCCGCATTATCTGAGCGATGTGCCCCGCTTTTTCGACTATCTGGAACGAGCCGCCCTGTTCGATCGCGAGTTGCGCCCCCTGGTGGAGTTGATCAGCCCCTGGCGGCCCCCGGCCAGTGCGGAGGCGGCCGGATGAGCAGGCGGGCGATGATTCTGGCCGCGGGTCGTGGCGAGCGCATGCGGCCACTCACCGATCAGACCCCCAAGCCCTTGCTGAAGGTGGCCGGCCGCCCCTTGATCGAGCACCAGATCCGCCGCCTGGCAGCGGCTGGCTGGCGAGACATCGTGATCAATCTGGGCTGGAAAGGCGAGCAGATTCGCCAGGCACTGGGTGATGGCAGCGAGTTGGGCGTGGCCTTGCGTTATTCCGAGGAAGGCTGGCCGGCACTGGAGACCGGCGGCGGCATCCACCATGCCCTGCCGCTGCTGGGGCAGCAGCCCTTTCTGGTGGTCAACGGGGATGTCTGGTGTGAGGCGGATTTTGACCGCCTCCGTCTTGCCGATGATGACCTGGCCTGTCTGCTGCTGGTGGATAATCCCGACCACAATGCCGACGGCGATTTCGCACTCCAGCAGGGGCGGGTCCGAAACCAGGGCGGTCCGCGCTACACCTTCAGCGGCATCGGGCTTTACCACCCAGAGCTGTTCCGAGACAGCCCCGCAGGCGCCTGGCCCCTGGCCCCCCGCCTGCGCGAGGCTGCCGAGCAACAACGACTGGCCGGCATCCACCATGCCGGCCCCTGGCTGGATGTGGGAACACCCGAGCGCCTGCACCAGCTCAACGCCCGCTTGAGTGGTGCCGAGCAGTAATGGGCTTCATCTCTTGGGAGCTTGCCGGATTCAGGCCGGGGTGTAGCCGAGATGGTGGAGGAGATGGGGCTGGAGGTCGCGCCATACGGTGAGCAGGTCGCCGGGGCCGCCCAGATCGGCGACCTGGGTGACTTCCAGGCCCTGGAAACCGCAGGGGTTGATGCGGGTAAAGGGTTCCAGGTCCATGTTCACGTTGAAGGCCAGGCCGTGGTAGGTGCAGCCATTGCGCACACGCAGGCCAAGGGCGGCGATTTTGCGGCCGTCCACATAGACCCCGGGGGCATCGGGACGATTCACCGCCGCAATCCGGTAGCCGGCCAGCGTGTCGATGACTGCGTTCTCAAGGGCCTCGACCAGGGCCCGGACGCCCAGCTTCAGGCGTCGCAGGTTGAGCAGGGGATAGACCACCAGCTGACCGGGGCCGTGGTAGGTCACCTGGCCGCCGCGGTCGATGTCGATGACCGGGATATCGCCGGGGGCGAGTACATGTTCGTGCTTGCCGGCCAAGCCCAGGGTAAAGACCGGCGGGTGCTCCACCTGCCAGATGCGGTCCCTTTCCTCGCCCTTGCGGGCCAGAGTCCACTCCTTCATCTCGGCCCATACCGGCTCGAAGTCGCGTCGCCCCAGTTCACTGAACTCGGGCGGCGTTGGGGTCTGGCGGGCGGAGGCGGGGGCGGCCATGGTCAGAGCGTCATCAGTACACGCTCGGAGGCGTGCAGTTCCCGGTAGATGTCATCCAGCTGGGGGCGGCTCTCGGCCCGGACGGTAACGGTCAGGGAGACAAAGCGCCCACCCCGGCTTTCCCGGTCACGCACATTCAGGACCGCCGATTCACCTGCATGACGGCTGACGATTTCTATCACATGTTCGCGAAAGCCTTCCTGATCCCGCCCCATGATCTTGAGCGGGAAATCGCAGGGGAACTCCAGCGGTGTGTTGTCTTCGTTGATGCTCATGACACTGCCTGTTTCTTGCCTTGTCTTGTGGAAGCTTCCAGTGCCGCCTGCACGCGGGCCCAGACCGGCCCGGGGCGGCCCTCGCCGATGGTTTGTTCGTCGACTCGGGTGACCGGCATGATTTCCCGGCTGGAGCTGCTGAACCAGAGTTCATCGGCCTGCTCCAGTTGTTCCAGGGGCAGAGCCGTTTCCTGAACCGAAATCCCGAGCTCGTGCGCCAGTTCCAGCACCACCTGTCGGGTAATGCCCGGCAGAATGGCAGAACTCTGGGGCGGCGTATGGATGACACCGTCCTTGACCAGAAAGAGGGTCATGGAGCTGCCCTCGATGAGTTCGCCGTCGCGGTGGAGCAGGGCCTCGTCGGCGCCGGCCTCATGGGCTGCCTGCTTGGCCAGGATGTTGGGCAGCAGGGTTGTTGCCTTGATGTCGCAGCGCCGCCAGCGCAGGTCCTCCACCAGATGCGCCCGTGCCCCCTCGCTTCGCAGATGGGCCGGGGGGCGGGGCAGGGGCGAGCTCATGGCAAAACAGGTGGGTGCTATCGGCTCGGCCGGAAATCCATGTTCACGACCCTTATCCGTGCCCCGAGAAACCTGCAGGTAGACGTTCTGGTCTCCCCCGCCATTGCGTTCGACCAGTTCCAACAGGGTGTCACGCCAGCGTTGGCGTCCCATGGCATCACTGAGCCGGATCGCTTTCAGGCTGTTCTCCAGCCGCGCCAGGTGTTCATCCAGGCGAAAAGGCTGGCCGTCATAGACGGGGATGACCTCGTAAACCGCGTCACCGAACAGAAAGCCCCGATCCAGGGGGGAGATGCGCGCTTCCTGCACTGGCAGGAACTCACCATTCAACCAGGCTGTTGGCAAAGGTATGGCCATGGGCTGCCTTTAATCAAACATCAGGCGGACACGGTCCACAAGGCGTCGCCAGAGCCCGCCGGATTCCACGTCCTCAAGGGCGTGAACCGGACGTTCCGCGACCAGCTCACCGTTGAGACTGACCTGGACAGTGCCCAGCTCATCGCCAGACTGCAGGGGGGCGTCCAGACGGCTGCTGAGGTTCATCACCGGGTCCAGGTTGCTGTAGCTACCCCGGGGAACGGTGACGTAAAGATCCTCGCTCAGGCCCACCGGCACCGTGTCGCTGGCCCCGCCCCAGACCCGTTCTTCCGACAGCGGCTCGCCGGCCGCATAGAGGCGATGGGTTTCAAAGAAGCGGAAACCGTAGTTGAGCAGGGATTGGCTGGCATCGGCGCGGGCTCTCTCGCTGCTCGACCCCATCACCACCGAGACCAGCCGGGTGTCGTCCCGGCGGGCCGAGGTTACCAGGCAGTAGCCGGCCGAGGTGGTGTGGCCGGTCTTGAGCCCGTCAACGGACTCATCCCGCCACAACAGGGTATTGCGGTTGTTCTGGCGGATGCCGTTCCAGGTGAATTCCCGCTCTGAATACCAGCCGTAGTGTTCGGGAAATTCCCGAATCAGGGCGCGGGCCAGCAATGCCGTGTCGTGAGCCGTGGTGATCTGGTCTTCGTGGGGCAGGCCCGTGGCATTGGCGTAGCGGGTATTTTCCATGCCAATACGCTCAGCATACTGATTCATCAGATCCACAAAGGCTGCCTCCGAACCCGCCACATGTTCGGCAAGGGCCACGCTGGCATCGTTGCCGGACTGGATGATCATGCCTTTCAGGAGGTTCTCCACCGTGACCCGGGTGCCGACTTCGATGAACATGCGTGAGCCCGGCATCCGCCAGGCCCGCTCGCTCACCACCACCTCCTCGTCCAGGCTGATGCTGCCGGAAGCCAGGGCCTGGAACACCACATAGCCGGTCATCACCTTGGTGATGCTGGCCGGTTCCACTGCTTTTTCCGGGTCCTTGTCGGCCAGTATGCGGCCACTGTTGTAATCCAGCAGGACATAGCTTTCAGCATCCACCGACGGGGCGGAGGGAATGGGACTGGAAGCCATTGCGGCGGTGACGGCCAGCAACAGGGTGGCGGCGGCCGCCAGGCGAGCAGCGATCTTGGTCATCGGTCAGAGTACCTGTGTTGCAACAAGGGAACGGCTTTTCGGCGACTGGCATGATGCCAGCGCCCCATTTTAACAGGAGTGATTGTTCCGACGAGTATTTTTGGTCCAGGTTCCTCAGTCTCTGACGAGGCTGGTGTCCTGAATGCCGGCATCCCGAAGGCGGCCAAGGATGGTTTCCACCCGATCCTGGCTGTCCAGCGGCCCTACCCGAACCCGGTGCACGCCCCGGCGCCCGCGCTCCGATTCAACCCGCACCGGCCGGATATCCCGTGACTCCAGTCGCCGCTTGAGGGCGAGGGCGTTGTCGCGGTCACGAAAGGCGCCCACCTGGATACGGACCGGCCCCTCAATCGGCCCCAGGCTCGGACCACCACTCTCGTTCTGTCCGGTGAGTGCCTCCACCCGCACCCTGGCGGTGCCCTGGTCGGCGAAACCGAGACGGTGGGCGGCGGCATAGGACAGATCAATCAGCCGGTCGTGGGCGAAGGGGCCGCGATCATTGACCCGAACCACCAGGCTGCGGTCGTTTTCCAGGTTGGTGACCCGCACATAGGTGGGCAGGGGCAGGCGGGTATGGGCTGCGGTGAGGGCATACATGTCGTATTCCTCGCCACTGCTGGTACGCTCGCCGTGAAATTTCTTGCCATACCAGGAAGCAATGCCTTCTTCCTCATAGCCGCGGGCGGAATCCATTACGTGGTAAGTGCGCCCGAAGACTTCATAGCTGTCGGGGTTGCCGTAGCGGCTGCGTGGCTCTTCCCGAGGCGTGGGTTCCGGAATCCGGTCCAGGCCGGCTGGCGGCGTTCGTGGCCCGCTGTCCTGGACATCAAAGGGCGCGCAGGCGCCGGCCAGGACCAGTAGCAGCATGAGACCGCCTGTGGGCAGCAGCCGACGGTGGATTACTCCCTTCATCGTTACCCAGACCCTTCTCGGTATTCACGCTTGATCGCCCGGCTCAGCTCCCAGACCGCCATGGCGTAGAGGGGGCTGTGATTGTAGCGGGTGATCACACGAAAGTTGTGCAGGCCCACCCACCAGTCCTCGCCGTTCTCCTGCTCCAGTCGGACCGGCAGCACCCGTTCGTCGTCGCTTACGCCCTCGCTGAAGATCAGACCGGCCTCTCGCAGTTCAGCGGCCGGTCGCCGTTCCAGACCCGAAGGCGGCTCGAGATGCCGATCCTCCGGCAGGATGGCCGGAACCACCACGGCATCACCCGCCCGCCAGCCATGTTGTTTGAAATAGTTGGCCACGCTGCCGATGGCATCTTCCCAGTCGCTGAAAAGATTGCGTTGGCCACTGCCGCTGAAATCCACGGCGTAATAGCGGTAGCTGGATGAAATAAACTGGCCCACGCCCATGGCACCGGCGTAGGACCCTCGCAGCTTGTGAATGTCCAGGGCTTCCTCGTCGGCGAGCAGGAAGAGCTGCTCCAGCTCCCGGCGAAAGAAATCCGCCCGGGGGGGGTAATCGAAGCCCAGGGTCACCAGTGAGTCCAGTACCGGGTGTCGGCCTTGATGACGGCCGTAATAGGTCTCGACACCGATGATGGCAACGATGATCTCGGGGTCGACACTGAATTCCTGGCTGGCTCGCCGGATGATGCCTTCGTGTTCCTGCCAGAAGGCAACCCCGCCCTGGACGCGTTCGGAGGTCATGAAAATCGGGCGGTAACGATGCCAGGGGAGGGCTTCGGCCGGGCTGGCGATGGCCTCCAGCACGGCATCCTGGCGGATCACCTGGCTGAACACTGACTCCAGCCACTGCCGCTCAAGACCATGCTCTTCCTCCATGTGGTCGATGAAGCGATTGATATCATCCCGCTCCAGCCAATTGGCTGCCGACAGGGTAGTGGGCAGGAAACTGAGGGCCAGCAGAATGGCAAGGATATAGGGCTTCATCAGTGCATGAACCGTCGGTGGCTGTTGATGCTCATGAGAATACCGAAGCCAGCCATCAAGGTCACCATTGAGGTACCACCGTAGCTCACCAGTGGCAGGGGAACACCCACCACGGGGAGCAGGCCGGTCACCATGCCGGTATTGACGAAGATATAGACGAAGAAGGTCAGCATCAGGCTGCCGGCCACCAGGCGCCCGAAGTTGTCCTGAGCCCGCAGTGCCAGCACCATGCCTCGCCAGAACAGGAAAAGGTAGAGCAGCACCAGGACCATCACGCCCAGCAAGCCGAACTCCTCGCCGAGAACCGCAAAGATGAAATCGGTGGACCGCTCGGGCAGAAACTGCAGTTGCGACTGGGTGCCCTCGGTCCAGCCTTTTCCAAAGAACCCGCCGGAGCCGATGGCAATCTTCGACTGGATGATGTGATAGCCGGCCCCCAGGGGGTCGGATTCCGGATTGAGGAAGGTCAGCACCCGCTGGCGCTGGTATTCGTGGAGATAGGCCCAGAGCAGTGGCAGGGCCGCACCTGCCGCCACCAGGCCGCCGATCATGTACCGCCAGCGAAGACCGGCCAGAAAGAGGACGAAGAAACCGGCGCTTGCCACCAGCAGAGCGGTGCCCAGGTCAGGCTGACGGACGATCAGGGCCACTGGAACAGCAATTGCCAGAAGAACAACAATGACCTGCCACCAGCGCGGCGGTACCCCGCGGTCGTGGAGATACCAGGCAATGGCCAGTGGCACCACGAGCTTCATCATTTCCGAGGGCTGGAAGCGGACGAAGCCCAGATTGAGCCAGCGCTGAGCGCCCTTGCCGGTCTCGCCGACCAGAAGAACCAGCACCAGCAGTCCCAGTCCAGCCAGGAACAGCCAGGGCGCCCAGCTTCGATACAGGACCGGTGGCAGTTGAGCCAGGAAAACCATGATGGCCAGGCCGAGACCAATGCGAATGAGCTGGCGAATCAGCAGGGAGGTACTTTCGCCGCCGGCACTGTAGAGCACGATCATGCCGAAGCCGCTGAGCAGGGCAATGCCCAGCAGCAAGGGGCCATCCAGGCGCAGATTGCCCAGCAGCCCGTTGCTGTCATTGCCCCTGACCGAGAAGGAATCAGCCGCCATTGTCTGCCTCCTCTTCCAGCTTGAGCAGGTAATGGTCCATTACCGCTCGCGCCCGGGGCGCGGCGACGGCGCCACCGCCGCCACCATGTTCCACCAGAACCGCCACCGCAATACGCGGGTCTTCCGCCGGGGCGAAGGCGATGAACAGGGCATGGTCACGCAGGTGGAAAGCCACCTCTTCATGTTCGTACTCTTCGTCCTCGCCCAGGCTGAAGACCTGGGCCGTGCCGGTCTTGCCGGCAATCCGGTAGGGCGCGTTCATGCCGGTGGCTCGGGCCGTCCCCCGGGGGCCGTGAACCGATTCCACCATGGCGTCAATGGTTCGCTGCCAGTGATTGGGCTGAATTTGGCTGAGTAACTCGGAGCGATGGCTTTCCGGTGGGTCCATGGCTTCGAATTCCCGGGTAAAGGCGTTGCGAAAGCCCCGCAGCAGTCTCGGAGATCGAAGCTCGCCGCCGTTGGCCATGGCCGCGGTCGCCTTGGCCAACTGCAGGGGCGTGGAAAGCATATAGCCCTGGCCAATGCCGGCGATGACCGTCTCTCCATGGAACCAGCTTTCGCCCAGGGCGCGGCGTTTCCAGTCTCGCGAGGGGACCAGGCCTGCGGACTCGCCGGGTATGTCGATGCCGGTTCGCTCACCCAGGCCGAAGTGGGTCAGATAGCGGTGGATATTGTTGATCCCGAGCTCCATGGCCAGGGCGTAAAAGTAGATATCGCAGGACTCCACAATGCCCTTCTCGAAATCGGTGGGACCATGGCCCTCCCGTCGCCAGTCCCGGAAGGGACGGTCACGCCCATCAATGAAAAACTCCCCGGTACAGCGCAGGGGGGCGTCGGGATCGAGATCCGTGGCATCCAGGCCTGCCAGGCCCAGCATGGGCTTGACCGTGGAGCCCGGCGGGTAGCGGCCACGGGTGGCGCGGTCGAACAGGGGCCGTGCCGGGTCGGCCTGGAGCTGGCGAAAAGTTTCATGCTCCAAGCCTCTGGAGAGCTCGTTGGGGTCAAAGGAGGGGCGGCTGACCATGGCCAGCACACCGCCGTCGCGGGTATCCAGAGCCACCAGGGCGCCCCGCTGACCTTCCATGGCATCCCAGGCGGTCTGTTGCAGTTCAACGTCCAGATTAAGGTAAATGTCGTCACCGGGCATGGCCGGCTCACGGACGTCCAGGGTGCGGATGACCCGGCCCTGGGCGTTGGTTTCCACTCGGCGACTGCCCGCACCGCCGTGGAGTATTGGTTCATAGGAGAACTCGATGGCCGTCTTGCCGATCTGGTTGGTACCGCTATAGCGGCTGCGATCAATGCGTTGCAGATCCTCGCGACTGATGGCGCCCAGATAACCCACAACATGGGCAGTGAGCTCACCGTAGGGATAATGTCTGGCCAGACGGGCGCGGATATCCACACCGGGAAAACGTTGCCGCTCCACGGAAAAGCGGGCCACTTCCTCTTCACTCAGATTCTGTCGAACCGGCACCGGCTGGAAGCGGCGTTGGCTGCGCAGGAGGCGAAAGAAACGCTCCCGGTCGGCATCCCGTAGTTCCACCAACTCAGCCAGCTGGTCCAGGGTCTCGTCGATGTCCTCGACCTGTTCGGGGATCAGTTCCAGCTGGTAGGTGGGGACATTCTCGGCAAGGATATGACCATTACGATCGAAAATCAGGCCGCGGGTCGGCGGAATGGGCTCCACTCTCACCCGATTGCCGTCGGCGAGGGTGGCGTAGTGTTGGTGATCCACGACCTGCAGGGCGAACATCCGCCCGACCAGCAACAGCAGCAGTGCCGTGGCCACCACGGCAGCCAGCACCGCCCGACCGATGAACAGGCGGCGATCCTGGGATTGGTCGCGAATATGCAGGTCAGACACTAACTCACACCGAATTGCCGGCGCAGGGCTCTGAGCAGGAACATGATCCAGGGCCACAGCAGCATGCCGGCCAGTACCGGCGCCCAGCGCCATTCCAGGTCATAGAGATTGCCAGTGACACCATCCACCAGAATAAGCATCAGTTCATACAGTCCCAACAGGGCCATTACTGTCATGGCCTGTTGCCACACCGGGAAGACACGGATGCGCAGGTGCGACCCGGCCACCACCAGACTCATTATTGCCAGCGCCAGGGCATGCTGGCCCAGCAGGCTGCCGGTGAGCACATCCAGCAACAGTCCGGTAATCCACGCCGTGCCCACGTTCACCCGATGGGGCAGGGCCATGATCCAGTAGATCAAAACCAGGGCCGACCATTCCGGTCGAAATGGCGCAACGGTATCAGGCAGCGGCCAGATGGTCAGTGCCAGGGCCACGAGCAGGCTGAGCCAGATCACCCAACGGGCCTGTGCAGGCTGATCTCTCATTGGCTCTCCCCTTCATCCATGCTGCCGCTGCCATCGTTCTGGTCCTGGTCCCGGCCCCCATTCGAGTCCGGGTCCGCCAGGGGGTCGCGGTCAAAGGGCAGGCCGTCTTCTCGCCAGACCAGCAGGACTTCCCGGCTGCGATTGAGGGCGGCGGCCGGTTCGGCGTGGATGGCGGCGAAGGTCTCGCCGGGGCGCCGCTCAACCGATTGAACCGTACCTACCGGGTAACCACGGGGGAAACGCATCCCGAGGCCCGAAGTGACCAGCAGGTCGCCTTCCTGGATGTCGGCGTTGTTGGGCAGATAGGGCAGCTCCAGACGGGTAAGGTTGCCGGTTCCCACCGCAATGGTGCGCAGGCCGTTGCGGTTTACCTCCACCGGTATGGCGTGGCTTGGGTCGGTAATCAGAATGGCCTCGGCGCCGAAGGGACCGAGGTGGGTGATCTGGCCCATGACCCCGTCGGCATCCAGCAGAGGCTGGCCCTGATAGACGCCATGACGACTGCCCTTGTCCACCACCACCCGATGGCGGAAGGGGTCCAGGCTTACCTGCAGCAATTCCGCGGCCAACAGCCGTTCGCCCACCCGCTCGCCTGATTGCAAGAGCTCCCGCAGGCGTTCGTTCTCCTGCTCCAGGCTCTCAAGCCGCTGGACCTGGCCGCTCAGCTCCAGCCGTTCCGCTCGCAGCCGTCGATTCTCCTCGAGCAGCTCACCCCGCCGGCTGAGGCTCTCGCTGGCTCGGTCAATGGCGGATGAAGGCAGGTCAACGATGAGCTGAATCGGGTAGGTGAGCAGGGCCAGGCTTTGCCGCACCCGGTCCAGATGGCCTTCGCGGTGATCCACGGTGATGATCACAATGGACAACAGGACCAGGAGCACACAGCGAATCAACGGCGATGGGCCGTGGCCGAAAAGCTTGTCATTGCCGCTGCTGCTGAATGCGGAGGCCATGTCCCTAACCGATTGCTATCGAGTCAGTGCCGCCGGGCCGGCAGTGCCGGCCCGGTTGGGTGAGGAGGACAGGGCCGAGTGGGCGCTCATTCGACGGAGAAAAGTTCGCCGCCGTGTTCGTCCATTAGTTCCAGCACCCGGCCGCCGCCACGGGCGACACAGGTGAGCGGGTCGTCCGCAATCACCACGGGAATGCCGGTTTCCTCCATGAGCAGGCGGTCCAGGTCGCGCAACAGCGCGCCACCGCCCGTGAGCACGATGCCCCGGTCGGCCACATCGGAACCCAGCTCCGGCGGGGTCTGTTCCAGAGCGGTCTTGACCGCGCCGACAATACCCGCCAGTGGCTCCTGCAATGCCTCCAGGATTTCATTGGAATTGAGGGTAAAGGCGCGCGGCACCCCTTCGGAAAGGTGGCGTCCCTTGACTTCGATCTCCCGAACCTCCTCGCCGGGATAGGCGGAGCCGATCTCCTGCTTGATCCGCTCGGCGGTGGACTCACCGATCAGGGTGCCGTAGTTGCGGCGGACATAATGGATGATGGATTCGTCGAAACGATCACCGCCGATACGAACCGAGGCCGCATAGACAATACCATTCAGGGAGATGACGGCCACTTCCGAGGTCCCGCCGCCAATATCCAGCACCATGGAGCCCTTGGCCTCGTGCACCGGCATGCCCGCGCCGATGGCCGCTGCCATGGGTTCATGAATGAGATGGACCTTGCGGGCGCCGGCCCCGGCCGCCGATTCCTTGATCGCGCGGCGCTCCACTTGCGTGGAGCCGTAGGGGACGCAGACCACGACCCGCGGGCTGGGGCGGAAATAGCGGGTCCCGTGGGCCTTGCGGATGAAGAACTGCAGCATCTTCTCGGTCACGGTGAAGTCGGCAATCACACCGTCCTTCAACGGCCGGATGGCGACGATATTGCCGGGCGTGCGGCCAAGCATGCGCTTGGCTTCGACCCCCACCGCCTCGATGGTCTTGCCGCCTCGGCTGGGATCATCGCGAATGGCGACCACCGAGGGTTCGTCGAGAATGATGCCCTTGCCCCGGACATAGATCAGGGTATTGGCCGTGCCCAGGTCAATGGAAAGGTCATTGGAAAAAAAGCCGCGAATACTGTTGAACATCGGGGGAGTTCTTCTTTGTCTGCGGCCCTGGCGCATGGCCGGGGCCAATGATCGGAATTTCTGCCAGCCCGCATTTGCGGCGGCATAGCGCACCGCGCGTACTTTATCAACCACCCCGGCAATGGGCAATCAAATTTCGGTGTGCGTCAACGTGTCTGTGGCGGACGGTTGACGCGACCCGGGTCCGCCCAGCCATGACGGCGGAGGCCTGCCTGTGGTAGATTTCTGCGCCTGTTTCTCAGGCTCTGGAGGCCGAATCCATGTCACTCAGCCCGGACGACGTTCGTCATATCGCCCATCTGGCCCGACTCCGCATCGAGGAGCAGGATATCCAGGAGTATGCGGGAAATCTCTCCCGAATTGTGGATTTTGTCGACCAGTTGGGCAAGGCCGACACCGATGCGGTCACCCCCATGGCTCACCCGCTGGAGATGGCGCAGCGCCTGCGCGACGACGTGGTGACCGAGGAAAACCACCGCGACGAATACCAGCAGAACGCGCCCGCCACCGAGGCCGGTCTTTATCTCGTACCGCGCGTCATCGAGTAAAAAGGGATCACTGGACATGCATGACAAGACACTCGCCGAACTGGCCGCCGGTCTCAAGCAGGGGGAATTCTCCAGCGAGGAGCTGACCCGGCATTTTGTGGACCGGATCGAGGCCCGGGACGACCGCTACAACGCCTTCATTACCCCGACGCCGGAGCGGGCCCTGGAGCAGGCCCGCGCCGCCGATCGGCGCATCGCCGAGGGCAATGCCGGCCCTCTGACCGGCCTGCCCCTGGCGCACAAGGACATCTTCTGCACCCGCGGGGTGAAGACCAGTTGTGGTTCGAAGATGCTGGATAACTTCGTCTCTCCCTACGACGCCACCGTTGTGGAGAAGCTGGCCGAGGCCGGCATGGTGACCCTGGGCAAGACCAATATGGACGAGTTCGCCATGGGCTCTTCCAACGAGACCAGCTATTACGGCCCGGTGAAAAACCCCTGGGACGAGAGCAAGGTCCCCGGTGGCTCCTCCGGTGGCTCGGCGGCGGCGGTGGCCGCGCGCCTGGCGCCGGCCGCCACCGGCACCGACACCGGCGGTTCCATTCGTCAGCCGGCGGCCCTCACCGGACTGACCGGCTTCAAGCCCACCTACGGCCGGGTCTCCCGTTACGGCATGATCGCCTTCGCCTCCAGCCTGGATCAGGCAGGTACTCTCACGATCAGCGCCGAAGATGCCGCGCTCATGACCCAGGCCATGGCGGGTTTTGATGAACGTGACTCCACCAGTGCCCAGGAATCCGTGCCGGATTATCTGGCCGCCCTGGGTCAGGACATCAAGGGCTTGAAAATCGGCGTACCGCCCGAGTTTTTCGACGAGGGCCTGGACGCGGATACCCGCAAGGCGGTGGATGATGCCCTGGATGTCTATCGCCAGTTGGGCGCCGAGATCCGGGAAGTGCATCTGCCCCATCTGGACCTGTCGGTGCCCACTTACTATGTGGTGGCCCCGGCGGAGTGTTCCTCCAACCTGTCTCGCTTTGATGGTGTCCGCTTCGGTTATCGCTGCGAGAATCCCAAGGATCTGCTGGATCTTTATGAGCGGTCCCGGGGCGAGGGCTTCGGGGCCGAGGTCAAGCGCCGGGTCATGACCGGGACTTATGTACTGTCCGCCGGTTATTACGACGCCTACTACCTGCAGGCGCAGAAGACCCGCAAGCTGATTCGTGATGACTTCCTCAAGGCCTTTGAGGAAGTGGATGTTTTGATGGGCCCGACCACGCCCACTCCCGCCTTCGGGATCGGCGAGAAGACCGACGACCCCATCACCATGTACCTCAACGACATCTACACCATTGCCGTCAACCTGGCCGGCCTGCCCGCGGTATCGGTGCCCGCTGGCCTGGTGGGCGGCCTGCCGGTGGGGCTGCAGATTATCGGCAACTTCTTTGATGAAGGCCGTCTGCTCAACGTGGCACATCAGTTCCAGCAGCAGACGGACTGGCATAGGCGGCTGCCGGAAGGCATCGAGTAACACTGTGAGGTCGAGACTTTCCCGTCTCGACTCTGGACCAGTACAGACCCTGCCAAGGGGTCTCCCACAGTCAAAATTGGAACACGATTATGGAATGGGAAACCGTCATCGGGCTGGAAATCCACACCCAGCTCCAAACCAGTAGCAAGATCTTTTCGGGCAGTTCCACCGCCTACGGTGCCGAGCCCAATACCCAGGCCTCGCTCATTGATCTGGGCTATCCCGGCATGTTGCCGGTGCTCAACCGTGAGGCGGTGGGCATGGCCGTGAAGCTGGGGCTGGCCATCGGCGCCAAGATTGCCGATCGTTCGGTTTTTGCTCGCAAGAACTACTTCTATCCGGACCTGCCCAAGGGCTATCAGATCAGCCAGTACGAGCTGCCGGTAGTCTACGAGGGCACCCTGGATATCGAAATGGATGACGGCAGCACCAAGACTGTGGGCGTCACCCGGGCCCACCTGGAAGAAGACGCCGGCAAGTCGCTGCACGAGGGTTTCGAGACCATGACCGGCATCGACCTCAACCGCGCCGGCACGCCCCTGCTGGAGATCGTCTCCGAGCCGGATCTGCGCTCCTCCGCGGAAGCGGTGGCCTACATGAAAAAACTCCATTCCCTGGTTCGCTACCTGGAGATCTGTGACGGCAACATGCAGGAAGGTTCTTTCCGTTGCGATGCCAATGTCTCCGTGCGTCCCAAGGGCCAGAAAGAGTTTGGCACCCGCACCGAGATCAAGAACGTCAACTCCTTCCGTTTCGTGGAGAAGGCCATTGATTACGAAGTGGAGCGGCAGATTGATGTCCTTGAGTCCGGTGGTGAAGTGGTGCAGGAGACCCGTCTCTACGATCCTGCCAAGGGCGAGACCCGCTCCATGAGGACCAAGGAGGAAGCCAACGATTATCGTTACTTCCCCGACCCGGACCTGCTGCCTTTGGAGATCGAGAACAGCTTTGTCGAGAAGGTTCGTTCCAGCCTTCCCGAGCTGCCGGATGCAAAGAGAGAGCGATTCATCAGCGATTACGGTCTCAAGGCCTATGATGCCGGCGTGCTGACAGCC
>NZ_SLKM01000115.1:0-8631 GCF_007134575.1 Natronospira sp. | reverse complement strand
GTCCAGCGCTGGAGCGTCCGGATACTGATGCCGACTTCCCTGCAGGCCGGTGCTCGTCGGGCACCGGCCTTTTCTGCTTCGGCAATGTAGGACACCAGTTTTCGCCGCTCTGAGACCGAGGTCATCCTTCCTCGTCGTCCTCCCAGAGGGCGTTCAACTTTTTTCGCAAGGCCAAGAGCGCGGCCGTTTCCGCTAGGGCCTTGTCTTTGCGCCTAAGCTCGCGCTCCAGCTCCTTGATTCGCTTCTTGTCCCGGCGGACCTTGGCCTTCTCGGCTTGCCGTCGATTGGCCTCCGTGTCCGCCCCCGATACGCAGGCCTCTCGCCAAGCTTTCACCTGCTCCGGGTAGAGACCCTTGCTGCGGCAGTACTCGCTCAATTGGGCCTCATTCATGCCGGCAGTCTCGACTACCACCGCCAGTTTCGATTCGCCCGACCAACCGTCCGTCTTCTTCCCACTCCCAGGCACCGGTAACCCCTGCTCTTTGGCTCTCCTTCGCCAATTGTACAGGGTCACCTCGGCAATCCCTTCTTCCTGCGCCACCTCCCGAACGGTCCGATTCTCCGGCGGCAGAAGCTTCGCCATCACCGCCGCTCTACGCTCTTGAGAATACCGGGGCATTCCTCGTCTCTTTCCGCCCCCTGTCTGCTACGATCAACGATTCAGAAGAGGCGACAACTACCCTGACACAGGGGGGAGGCGACCGAGCCGTGCAGGAGAAGATCCCGGCCGTCGCGGGCGTAGAGCATGGGAATGACCACAGGCTCGCCATCCTGGACGAATCCCACATGACAGACGATGGTGTCATCGAGGACCGCGCAGAGTGCTTCAAAGTCGTACTGCCCGCGGTTGCGTTTCCTTTGCACGATATGTCTTTCCGTCATGGGGCCTCCCCTTGGGTCTGCCTTGATTTTCCAGTGGAGGGAATAGACTTCAGCGAGCTGCCATACCCGCACCCCCTCGATTTGAGAAGGATCCCCTGAGACCGAGGAACTACAGAGTCCACGTTTAGGCAATCGGCATACAGTTGAAACATCGCTACCACGATCCAAAGACCGCTATACCGTAGTAGTCTCCGCCAACCATAGGGGCAACTCCAATGCGCTTATTCCTTTCGGTTTCCAGCACGGCGCCGGTTGCTTCAAAAGCCATATACCACCCCAATGCAGCTTGAGAGACATAGTGGTCTTTATCATTTACCCTTGCGAAGGGAACGGCTAGCGATGCGGCATACAATGCATATTTGGCGAAGGGATTTTCAACGGTTCTGGCCGCCACAAGAAACGGAACGGCTCCGGCAAAGGCATGGCCACTGACACCGTTATCGTCGGCCAATGGCTGCCATTTAGACCCGCGATCGCTTTCCCCCGGTCTGCTTGCACCGGTGACTCGTTGCATTGCAAACACGGGCACAGCGCCTACAAGATACGACCTTATTGTATTGCCGCCAAATTCGCCAAGCGAAGAATCTTCATCAATTAGAGATAAACTTGCCAGGGACAGAGTAACCGGAATGAGATACTTCCCTTCGGCAAACAACAGCGCCATCTCTGAAAACTCATCTGTGTGGGCATTTCTAAATCGGTCTTGGTAGTGCCTCTGAAACCTTTCATCGAATGATGTATTTGCGGCTATCCCACCGACACCAAAAACCACCCCAAGGCGGAGCAATCTATCTTTCGAGTAATAGTTGCGCTGGTCGGTTAGCAAATCGTCCATTCGCCCCTCTGATGCAACCACAGAAGGTGAAGGGAAGACCCCAAATAACACGGTCAGTAAAAGCGAAAGACCGACACGCCATGGCCTGGCCTGACCTGATCTACTCAGCATGACTTGCATCTCCTTCCGTTTGCCGAATGGTTCCGGCACTCCAGGGTAATCAGGTGACTGGGTCAGCCTCTGCGGTGCCGTTGGCGAGCGGTAGTGTCTGGGACTGGGCAGCTAAGCCCGGCGAAGCCAGAATCGCCGGTACAGTTCGGCCAGAACATACCCCGTGGCCAAGGCGATTAGTGCGCCCGGATGGAGTTCTTGTGTCAGAGCGTAGCTAACGGCAGCCCCGAGTGAAAAGCCCAGCAACGCCAGTACGCCGTTTCGGCGCTGGCTACGGCGTTGACGCCGTTCCTTCCTGAACCTGGCCTGCGCTTGCTCAAGCTCTTGACGCTTGGGCGCGAGTAAGGCTTCGGCGGCCGCTTCCTTTTGCTCTGGTGTCATTGATTCCCCCTGAATCATTTGTCCGCTTCGCAGGTCCGCCTACTCGGCGTCCGCCGCTTCTGGTATTGAGCTGGAGATTAAACCAGGGCTGCTGGACTTGCCAGAACCCAGGTTATTTTCGGGCCCGATCTAGCCCTGTTCTAAATCGCGGACCCGTTTGGCAAGGGCTGCCGGGCTCAGGGCTTGGGTGGTGTCAATATCGAGGGCGTAGGGGGCTTCGGTCTCAGTGATGGGGTCCATGCGCTGGTGTTGGACGTGCAGCACTTCAATGTTGGCTTCGGAGGGGTCTTTGCCGGTGGCTTGGCGCTTTTTAATTCGGGTTTCCAGGACATCGATGGGCGCGTGGGTGTGGAGGATGGCGAAGCCTAGATTATTGTCGCTGGCGAGTTGGCGGAAGTGGTCTCTGCCCGGGCGTTGGAGGAAGGTGGCATCGACGATGACGGTGTAGCCGGCGCGGGCGATGAGCAGGGCCAGGTCGGCCAGGCGCTGGTAGGTCTGGCGGCTGGCTTCGGGGGTGTAGATGCCGGCGTCGACTTCGGCGCCACTGGCTTGGAGCGGGTCGAGGCCGAAGAGGCGCTTGCGCTCCACGTCCGAGCGCAGTCGCAGGGCCGGCAGGGCCTGGATGAGTTGCTGGGCGATATGGCTCTTGCCGCTGGCGGACAGGCCCATGGTAATGAGGATGCGGCCCTGGCCGGGCTTGAGGCTGGCCCGGGCGAGCTCGATATAGTCGCGGGCGGCTTGTCGTTCCGTGTCGGCGGCTTCGCTGTCGGGGTGCTGACTGGCACGGATAAGGTTGACCTTGGCGCGGATCATGGCGCGGTAGGCTTCATAAAAGCCCAGCAGGGGGATGGCCTGGTGGTCGCCGGAGGCTTCGAGATAGGCGTTGAGCCAGCGGCTGACCAGGTCCGGACGGCCACGGTATTTGAGGTCCATGCTGAGAAAGGCGACTTCGTTGGCGGTGTCGATCCAGCGAAAGTCCGGGTTGAATTCGATGCAGTCAAAGGCCTGGATGCGGTTCTGGTGGAACACCAGGTTCCCCAGGTGCAGGTCACCATGGCATTCACGCACCCGGCCCTCGCGGCGACGGCTTTCGAGCTGCTCGGCCAGGGCCTTGAAGCGGGCCTCGCTCAGGGCTTCGACGCTTTGCAGGCGGGGGTGGTCGGTCTCGGGCAGCAGGCGGCAGCAGTCGCGGAAGTTATCGGCGGCCATGGCCTGGAGGGCGGCGGGGTCACCATATTGCGGCTCGGTGTCGCCGTCGGGCGTGGCAGCCGGGGCGTCGGCGTGAAAGACGGCGATGTCGCGGGCGAGCTCATCCAGCGATTCCGGGATGAGCTCACCGCGTGCCAGGCGGTGGTCCAGGCGCTGGCCATGATCGAAGCGACTCATCAGCACGGCATACTCGAAAGGCTCGCCGTCGCCGTCGATGCGCGGCGCCTCGGCTGTACCGCTGATATTGACCACGCGGTGGTAAAGGGCCGGAGCCAGGCGGCGGTTGAGACGGATTTCCTCCTCGCAGTAGAAGCGGCGCTTTTCCAGGCTGGTGAAGTCCATGAAACCCAGGTCCACGGGCTTTTTGATCTTGTAGGCGTACTCACCAGCCAACAGGATCCAGTTGCCGTGGGTCTCGATACGCTCCACCGAGTCGACGGGGTGGGGATAACAGGCCGGGTTGTCTAGCGCTTCAATGCGCAAGCCTGTTTCCTTCTGGCTCATGCCATAACCTCTGCTTCAACCTTGGAACTCATTATGGTGCCTTGCTGAGCCAATCGTACAGTGCCCGATATGGCATGCGTGAGCCCGAGGGATCAGGGCTGTGCCCGGACCAATCGAATACCGAGCGGGATTGTTCTTCTTGTCCAGCCGAAGCTGCCATCGGCGAAATCGGCATCCCAGGCGTAGGTGTCTGAGCCGGCATAGGGGGTGACGGACCAGAAGGCGGATCGGCCTTCAGTGATACCCGGGAATATTTGCTGGTTGATGGCCGGTCCGCTGCGACAGGTTTCGGCGATGGTGACCAGTTCGCCGATTGTGGGCAGGCGCCAGCCGTGTGCCTGTTGCTCGGCGATTTCCTGTGCGCTCTGCCAATCGACTCGCTTGGCCTCGCCCTCACAATTGTCACCCGCCCAGTTCTGGCCCAGGGGGCAGCGTTGCCATTCCAGGCTGCTTGGTCGATGGAGGACGGTCTTGCCGTCGTCGCTGATATCGAAGGCACTGCTCGGGGTTCGCCGTGGGGTGTCTTCATGAAAACAGGCGGAGGCGAAGCCGACTTGCGCGATCCTTTCCAGGGCATTGCGGGCAGTGAGGAGTTCATTGGGGAGCTTCCACTGCAGGGTTGCGGAGAGTAATTGTCCCGGCGGGGTCTGGGCGGTGGCTTTCCAGGTCTGGATGAGGGACTGGCGCTGGCGTTCGGCCTGGCTGTCCCTTACCAGCCTGACACGACTGCCGCGATGCTTGAGACCCCAACTGCCTTCGCCGGTGGAGAAGCGGACACTCCAGGCGTATCCGGCGGCGCCGGCATAGGGCATGCCGGACCAGACGTTGGCAGGTGCCAGGGGTTGGTCAGGGAATACCTGACGGTTGATGGCGGGGCCCACACGGCAGTATTCGACAATGGATTGCAGCTCCCAGGGCAGGGGCAGGCGCCAGCCATCGCCCTTTGCCTGCGCAACCTCCCCGGCGGCTTCCCAGCTCAATCGCTCGGCCTCCCCCAGACAGGCGCCGTCATGCCATTGCTGGCCAATGGCACAGCGTTGCCATTCCAGGCCGGTCGGCCGGTGACGCACGACCGAGCCATCGTCGATGGGCATGAAGGCCCGAGAGGGCGTGCTGGCCTGACTGTCCGGATCAGCGCAGTCATCGGGCGGAATCTGGCCCATGGCGATGATGGGCAGCCGCAGCAGGCTGATCAGGAGTATACGTTTGATGTGCGCAGGGGCGCTCGCCGTATTGGCGCCGGCAACAATCCCCCTCCCCCATTTGATTCCCATCCAGGCCGAGCCCCTTTATCTCTCTGAATACACTTTTTGCGGCCACGCTCCGAATGCGCTGCGGCATGATCCGCTGATGGTGAGACCGTATTGTAATGCCGGGCGCCTGAGAGCTCTAACCCTGCATCTCCAGCAGGAAACTATAGAGGACCAGCAACAGGAAGCTGAAAATCATCAGGCCGATGACCATCAGGAAGATCCAGAAGAGACGATAAAGTCGGTCACCCAGTTGAGTCAGGGTGAAGCTGCCGTCGGCTTGGTATTCCCGTTTGAGGATGAAGCGTAATTGCGCCCACATCTGGGTGGGCGACTCCACCGTGACAATGCCCGGCCGGCCCATTGCCTGGAAGGTCTCGGGCATTTCGGTCTTGAGTTTCTGAAAGAACTGGGACAGAAGCCAGTTCCAGTACAGGACGGTGACCCCGCCGCCGATCAGAAACAGGAAGAAGAAGGTGGCAAGCAAGCGCATGACCGGATCCATTGTGCCCCCTTCGGACAATGCCAGGACAAGACACAGCCTGAGGCATCACCGAGGTAATCCCAATGGCTGGGCGGCTAGAGGAGATATTCGCAAGCGAAGCCGATCAGCCACCAGCCGACGATAAGTAGCTGGATGAAGTAGAAGACAAAACGGGCGGTGACGGCCGGGCCGGCGATGGAAGCCAGGTGAATGCCGGACTGGATGATGCGGGCAGCCAGCAGCCAGAGGGCCAGGGGATCGGTGATGGCGGTATGGCCGGTGGCGATGGCCAGCAGGAGGACACCGCCGATCAGGGGGAAGCTTTCGTAGCAATTGGCATGGGCGCGGGCCAGGCGGTGGGCGAAGGGCGAGACATCGCTGCCGTCCGGCTGGAAGGTACCGGGATCCTTGCGCCCGCTCAAGACCAGCCAGGAGCGCATGATCTCGTTGATGAAGATCAGCAGGAAGGTCCAGGCGATAATGCCGATCAATGCAATGACGGACAGGCTCATGGTGTGGTCCTCATCTGCCGAATCAGTATGCTTTCCCGGCCTATGCCTGGATTGAGTCAAGCATAGGCCAGGCCTTCACTTTCCGCCATTTGTTCCTGCCGTTATTCACCCCGCAGGGCCGGTGCCGGATCCTGGCCGGCGGCCTGTCGGGCGATGGGGTGAATGGCCAGGACCAGGGCCGCGGTCAACAGGACCGCCGCCATCAGTGCTGCCGGCCAGACACGTGCGTCCATCGCACCCAGATAGTCGCTCAGGGAAACCACCGCCAGCACCGCAATGGGCAGCCCAATCAGCAGACCCGGCGCGGCCAGGGTCAGGCCATGGCGCATGGCATCCTTGTAGAGACTGCCCGGGCCGGCACCAACGGCCGAACGCAGGGCGAACTCGAAGCGATGGCCCTGCATCAGGAAGCGCAGGGTACCGTAGAAGCCGAGCACCGCCATGATCAGCACGATGACCGCACCAAGGCCGGTCATCCACACCCGGGAGCGGTCCTGGGCGAAGCGATCGGTGAAGGCGTCTTCCAGGGACTGGACCCGTTCGATTTCCAGGGGAATCTCGTGATTCAGCAGGAACTCGCCGATGGCCGCGTCCAGTTGCTCGCGATTGACCTCGCCATCAATGAGCAGGGCGGCGAAATAGGCCATGCCACCGTCGGCAAGCAGGACGGTGGGCCGCATGGGGTCCCGGGGATGGCCGAAGTGAATGTCTTCCACCACGGCGACAATCTCCATGGGCTCGGCTTCACTGCTGCCGCCAAAGCCACCGGTGGTCTGCTCGACAAACTCACCCACCACATCGGTGCGGCCCCAGAACTGCTCGGCCAGGTGACGGTTGACCACGGCCAGCTCCCGGTCCGGCTCCTCCGGCAGTTGGCCGTGCAGAAGGCGCAAACCCAGGATGTCCATCGCATCGGGATCCCAACCCACGGCAATACCCGGGGCTTCGATCTCGGCATCATCGGCCGCCCGGATGGTTTGAAACATCAGATGATCGCTGCCGGGCATGCGGCCGGCGAAGCCCAGATTACGAATGCCATCGACGCCATTGAGTCGTTCACGGATGCCCTGGCGAAAGTCCCGGATGGCTTCGTCGGTGGCACGGAAACTGGCCATGCTGCCGGCGGGCACCGGATTGGCCTGACTGATGCCGGCCATGTCGTAACCCGGGTCCATGGACAGGGCGGCACGCAGACTGTGCTGGGCATAGAGACCGCCGGCGACAATCACCAGCGCCAACACCACCTGAACGGTGGCAATCACATGCCGAGCCCCGAGGCTGCGACCCGCGCCTCGGCTGTGGGCAGCCAATGACTGCCTGGCCAGTCCCAGGGCCGGGGCTGTGCCGACCACAAGCGCAAGCACGGTGGCAAGACCGGCGGCAAACAGGGGGATACGCCAGTCCAGACCCTGGTCCAGGAACTGACCGCCATCGAACAGCGGCAGGTCCTGGAGAAAGACCCCCAGCCAGAGGGCGAGCAGCAGCCCCAGACCGGTCCCCACCAGCACTAGCGCAAAGGCCTCGGTCATCAACTGGCGCACCAGACGGGCCGGGCGGGCGCCGACGGTCAGGCGAAGGGCCATTTCCCGCTGACGGGCCGGGGCCCGGGCAAGCAGAAAGAGGCCCAGATTACCGGCCGCGATCAGGGCGACCAGGATGGCGGCGCCGGCCATCAACTGCAGCTGTTGCTGGGTGGCCCGGTACTCATCGGGGCTGTTGGACATCTGCGGGACCAGACGGATGCTCTGGCTGCGCAGCATGGCCCTGAGCTCGTCATCGAAGCCATCGGCAATCTGGTTCAGCTCCACCTCGGCCGCGGCTGGGGAGACGCCATCGGCGAGGCGCGCAATCATCTGGGCAGGGACCTGATGGTGGAATTCCTCCGGCACGCCCCAGATGTCATTGAGCATCACTTCCCGGGGCAGCCAGATGTCACGGATCGTGCCACGGACCAGGCCTTCAAAGCCGGGCTCGGTCACGCCAACCACCTGGAAGCTCATGTCGCGAGCCATGATCTCCTGATTCACCGCCGCGGCGGCATCGCCGAAGAGCTTCTCGGCGGCCGCATGAGACAAGACCGCAACGCGGGCATCACGATCGGATTCATCCAGGGGACGGCCGTGGGCGATCCCAATACCAAGCTCGGTGAAATAAGCAGCCGTCACCCCGGCTCCGACCAGCGGTTCGGGGGTTTCCGGTTCCTCCGGCTCAATCTGCAGGGGCAGAAAAGCTTCCAGCGCCCGCAGGGCGGTTGTCTGCTCGGCCAGGGGTTCATACATGCCGTTGGCCAGACTGTCGAAGCTGCCACCCTCGCTCAGGCCCAGCATGCCGAGGGAACGGGAGTCCTCCACCCCGGGCAGGCTGCGAAAGCTGAGATCGCTGTAGAGACTGAAAAAGGCGGTGGCAAAGGCAATGGCCACGCCCAGGGTGAGAATGGCGAGGGCCGATTGAAAGGGGGTGCCG
>NZ_SLKM01000090.1:0-8690 GCF_007134575.1 Natronospira sp. | reverse complement strand
GAGGCGCCGGCGGGCCTGCCGGCAGCGCTCGAGGCAGACTGGCAGGCGCGGGTCGCCGGGCTGGACTGGCATCGCTATCCCGACAGCCAGGCCAGTGCCCTCAAAGCCGCCCTGCGTGAACAATTCGCCATCGATGACAGGCTTGGCCTGTTGCTGGGCAATGGCTCCGACGAAATCATTCAGATGCTGACCCTGGCGCTGGCCCGGCGCGGGGCCGGCCTGATGACACCGGAACCCGGCTTCGCCATCTACAAGGTCGCTGCCCGTAACGCGGGCATGGACTATCATGCGCTGCCGCTGGACGAACAAGATTTCAGTCTGGACCTGGATCGGGCCCTTGCGGAAATGGAGCGGCTTCGCCCTGCCTTGATCTTCATTGCCAACCCCAACAACCCCACCGGCAATGCATTTTCCCCGGATCAGCTCCAGGCGATTGCCGACGCCGCCCCCGGTCTGGTGGTGGTGGATGAGGCCTATTTCCCCCACACCGATATCCACTGTCTCGACCGCGCCGGTCGTCCCGCCAATCTGGCGGTGATGCGGACCCTTTCCAAGGCCGGCATGGCCGGTTTGCGTCTGGGTTGGCTGGTCGCCGATCCGGCCTGGATCGATGCCCTGGAACGGCTGAGGATGCCCTACAATATCAACGTCCTGACCCAGGCAGCCGCCCGGTTTGCCCTGGAGAATGGGGATTGGTGGCGCTCTCAAGCCGAGTTGGTGCGAGAGGAAAGGGCCAGGCTGTATCAGCGCCTGCAAGGCCTGGACGGCGTGCATGTCTGGCCCAGTGAGGCCAACTTCCTGTTGCTGCGGGTAGCCGATGCCCCGACGGTTCATGCTCGCATGAAGGCCGCTGGCGTGCTGGTGAAATGTCTCGACGGCGCTCACCCGGCATTGAGCGGCTGTCTACGCTTGACCGTGGGTTCGCCTGCCGACAATGAGATCCTATTCGAGGCCCTGGCAGCAGCCATTCGCTAGCATCCGGCCTCAGAGGTTCCTTAGTTCTGCCCCGGTACCTGCCGCTCGGCAATGACGGCGGAAAAATATCGGACTTCCTCGTCGCGGATCACCCGAATCTCGGCGCTGTCACCCGGTTGCAGGCTGGCAACTTTGTTGAGGGCGTCGTAATAGTCCGTCACCTCATTGCCGTTGATGTGGGTGACCACATCCCCGGGGATGATGCCGGCCTCGTGGGCCGGGCTGCCCCGCTGGACATTGGTGACAACCACGCCCACCGGCTCGTCCAGTCCGAAGGATTCGGCCAGCTCCAGGGTCAGGCTCTGGGGGGCGATGCCAAGGTAGCCGCGGATCACGCGACCGTGCTCGATCAGCTGGTTCATCACTCCCTGGGCCAGGCTGACCGGAATGGCGAAACCCACCCCCGAGCCCCCGTTTTCGGAGGAGAGCATGGCGGTGTTGATGCCCACCAGACGGCCCCGGGTGTCCACAAGCGCGCCCCCGGAATTGCCGAAGTTGATGGCCGCGTCGGTCTGGATGAAGTTTTCGAAGGTGGTGATACCCAGCTGACTGCGACCGGTGGCGCTGATGATGCCCTGGGTCACGGCCTGTCCCAGCCCCACCGGATTGCCGATGGCGAGAGCGATGTCACCCACCCGCAGCCGGTCGGAGCGACCAAAGCGGATGACGGGAAGATCCGCTGCCTCGATCCGCAGCAGGGCCAAGTCGGTTTCCGGGTCGGTGCCCACCACCTCGGCGGCCTCAATCCGGCCGTCATGCAGGGCAACGCGGATCTCCTCGGCATCCTCAATAATGTGATTGCTGGTCAGAATATGGCCGTCCGGGGAAACGATCACACCCGAGCCAAGACTGCTCTCCACCCGGTCCCGATGCTCGCCGGGGCGGTCGTCGAAGTAGCGGCGCCAATAATCCGGTATGAACTCGGGGTCGATGTCGTCCAATCGGCGGGCGGTGTGGACGTTCACCACGGAGGGGGCGGATTGCTCCACCGCATCGGCGAAACTGTCCACCTGGCCGTTGCGCTCCAACAGTTCGGGGCGAAAGAACACGACCACGAAGGCGGCGGCCAGGCCCAGTACTACCGAGCGGACCAGGAAGTCCAACCAGCCTGTGATTCTGCCTGCTGTCTCGCCCATGAGAAGTCGCTTGCTCGGCCTGTGGGGCAAGTAAGGTAGCGTCCCGCCGGGCTGGTGACAAGCGTGGCGTGCCGGGCTGGTGGCGAGGCGTGAGTTGAACTGTGTATAATCCCCGCTTTATGTCGATTCAGCGTGCCCCGCCCGCGTCCGCTCGGTCGCATGGGGTGGCTGGACCGGCCCGACAGCTTGCCGTCAGGGCGTTTCCCCGCGCTCCCGTGAGACGGCGACCGAGACGGGACCGATCCGGCAGTCCGAAATGAGCTCCAGGAGAACCGGAGAATGAGTAACGGCGTTGACAATAACAGGCGTCATTTCCTCACCGTGGCCACCTCGGTGGTCGGGGGGATCGGGGTGGCGGCCATGGCGGCTCCCTTCCTTGCCTCCCTGCGGCCCAGTGCCCGAGCCCGTCTGGCCGGTGCCCCGGTGGAAGTGGACGTGAGCAAGATGGATGAGGGTGAGCGAATCACCCTGAGCTGGCGTGGACGCCCCATCCATGTGGTGCGGCGTGGCGAGGATGCCATTGAGAGGCTGGGGGAGATCCGTGATCGCCTGCGGGATCCGGATTCCGACTCCTCCGATCAGCCCGAGTACGCCAAGAACGAGTATCGCTCCCTGAAGCCGGAGTATCTGGTAATGGTGGCGGTTTGTACCCATCTGGGCTGTTCACCGTCCTTCCACCCGGATCCGGCCGACCCGGCCATGGGCAGTGACTGGCCTGGTGGTTATTTTTGTGCCTGCCACGGTTCCCGATTCGACCTCGCCGGTCGTGTTTATCGGGGCGTGCCGGCACCGACCAATATGGACATCCCGCCCCATCGCTTTGTCGATGACAACACCCTTATCGTTGGTGAAGACGCAGAGGTCGCCTGATGCAGAACAAGAGCAACCAGGGCGGCGGTACCGTCGGTGACTGGATCAACGATCGCCTGCCTTATCGGCAGTTCGTCGAAGATCAGCTTACCGGCTACTACGCGCCGAAGAACTTTAACTTTTGGTATTTCTTCGGGTCACTGGCCCTGCTGGTGCTGGTCATTCAGATCGTCACCGGTATTTTTCTGACCATGAGCTACAAGCCCTCCGCGGACGGTGCCTTCGCCTCCGTGGAATACATCATGCGGGATGTGGAATGGGGTTGGCTCATTCGATATATGCACTCCACCGGGGCATCCATGTTCTTCCTGGTGGTCTATCTGCATATGTTCCGGGGGCTGATGTACGGCTCCTACAAGAAACCCCGTGAACTGCTGTGGATCTTCGGCATGCTGATCTACGTGGTGCTGATGGCCGAGGCCTTCTTCGGTTATCTGCTGCCCTGGGGTCAGATGTCCTACTGGGGCGCTCAGGTGATTATTTCCCTGTTCAGCGTTCTGCCGGGTATTGGTGAGCCATTGGCTATATGGATTCGCGGTGACTACCTGATTTCCGATGTCACCCTGAACCGCTTCTTTGCGCTGCATGTGGTGGCGCTGCCCCTGGTGCTGATCGGCCTGATCTTCTTCCATCTGGTCGCCCTGCGCCAGACCGGGTCCAACAACCCGGACGGTATTGAGATCAAGGAAAACAAGGGTCCTGACGGCAAGCCCGTGGACGGCATTCCCTTCCACCCGTATTACACGGTGAAGGATATCGTCGGCGTGGGTGTGTTCCTGGCGCTTTTCTTCGCCATTGTCTTCTTTGCGCCCACATTCCTGGACCTGTTCCTCAAGCCGGCCAACTTCATTCCGGCCGACCCTCTGCAGACGCCTGAATACGTGCCGCCGGTCTGGTACTTCACCCCGTTCTACGCCATTCTGGCGGCGATCCCGGATCAGGTGGGTGGTGTGATTGCCATGGGTCTGGCCATCCTGGTGCTGTTTGCCATGCCCTGGATCGATCGGCATCCGGTCAAGTCCATTCGTTATCGCAGCTTCCTTTACAAGGCGCTGCTCATGAGCTTTGCCTTTGGCTTCATTGTCCTTGGGTATCTGGGGCTGAAGCCGGCGACTACGCTCTACAATGAGCTGGCGCTGCGCTTTACCGAGTTCTACTTCATGTTTTTCATCATTTCGTGGGTGTACTCGGAGCCACGGAGCCGTAACTACTATTACGGCGCCTTTGCCATCGTGGTGGCGCTGATTGCGGTAATTGACCTGGTCAGGGATATGGCAGGCATCAGCTGGATTGCACTGTTGGTGATGATTGCGGTCACTGCCTTCTTCCTGTTGCTGCCCGCTCATACCCGACTGAATGAATCCAAGCCGGTGCCGGAGAGGTTGACCTCATGATGAGAACAATCAGGAAACTGTCACTGAGTGCGCTGGTGCTGGTCATCGCGGCCGGATCCGGTGCCGTGATCGCGGACGAGGATGCCGTGCGGGAATGGCGCCCCTCCGCGGCGAATAATGACGTGACCAACCTGGCTTCCCTGCAGAGGGGAGCCAGGTACTACATGAATTATTGCCTCGGCTGCCATTCCCTGGAGTACAAGCGCTACCAGCGGATTGCCGATGACCTGGAGCTGCCTGAAGATCTTGCTCTCGAGAATCTGGCCTTTACCGGCGATGAGTTGGCGGACATGGTCAAGATCGCCATGCCACCAGAGGACGCCGAAGACTGGTTTGGCATGGCGGCTCCGGATCTGACCCTGGTGTCCCGGAGTCGTGGCCCGGACTGGATCTACAACTTCCTGCACAGTTTTTATATTGATGACAGGACGGTTGCCGGAACCAATAACCGGATGCTGGACAATGCAGCCATGCCGCATGTCCTGTGGTCCCTTCAGGGACTGCAGAAGGCTCATTATGACGAGGAGGGCAGTTTCGTCGGATTCGAGACGGTGCGGGAAGGCCGCATGAGCCATGAGGAATACGATCGAACCGTGCGGGACATCGTCAATTTCCTGGACTATGTTGGTGAGCCTATCCAGACTGATCGCAAGCGCATCGGTTTCTGGGTGTTGGCCTTTATTGGCGTCTTCACCTTCCTGTCCTATCTGCTCTACAAGGATTACTGGCGCGACGTGAAGTAATGCCGGTATCCGTCAGCCTAGCGAGGGAGAACGTCAAATGGCGGTGGTCGCGAATCGTCGGTCAGTAATGACCCTGTTTTCCCATCCCGATTCCATCGAGAGTCATCGGGTACGTTTTGTGCTGGCGGAAAAAGGGATTAGCCATGACACGGTGGACGTTGAGGAAGGTCGAGTTCCGGAGGACCTGATCGACCTCAACCCATACCAGTCAGTGCCCACTCTGGTGGATCGTGAGCTGGTGCTGCATGGTCCCGCCGTGATCATGGAATACCTGGATGAGCGCTTTCCGCACCCGCCCTTGATGCCGGTTGATCCGGTGGGGCGGGCGCGGGTTCGTCTCTTCGTCTACCAGACGGAACAGGACTGGTACCGCCTGGCGGAAGAGATCGAAACGGGCACGCCAAAGAAGGTGGAAAAGGCCCGCAAGGCCCTGGAAGAGAACGTGATTGCGGCCGACCCCATTTTTTCCCGTCCGGCGCTGGTCGAAGATGAGTTCAGTCTGGCCGATTGCACCGTCGCCCCCGTGCTCTGGCGCCTGGAGCGTTACGGCATCAAGCTGCCGCCTCGGGCCCGGAATCTGCGCAATTATACCGACAGGCTGTTTTCCCGAGGTTCCTTCCGCGATAGTCTGACCCCGCGGGAACGTGACGGCGTTTGACAGCCCTCCGAGTTCCGCTTCATTGTAAGTTCATGATTTCGACACTGGGGGTTTGATGGTCCCGAGGCGACCCTATCTGATTCGTGCCATGCACCAGTGGATGGTGGATAGTGGCGAGACACCCCATCTGCTCGTTGATGCCGAGCATGATGGTGTCATGGTCCCGGTGGACTATGTTCAGAACGGCAAGATTATCCTGAATATCAGCCCCAGCGCGGTGCAGAACCTGCTCCTGGATAATCAGGAGATCAGCTTCAATGCCCGCTTTGGTGGTCAGCCCATGGCCATCGCCTTGCCTCCCTCGGCGGTCCTTGCCATTTACTCCCGGGAATCGGGTCAGGGCATGCTCTTCAATGAGGAAGACGACGGGCCCACCCCCCCTGATGGGGATGACGGGAACGACAAGCCCGGCAAGAAACCCAGCAAAGAGGCGGACAAGGCCCGTCGACCCAATCTCCGGGTCATCAAGTAGTCACCCTCGAATGCGGCCCCGCCGGGGGAGTAGGCGGGGAAAGAGCAGTCCGCTCCGGGCCTTCCACTCGGCGAACTCGGGGTAGCGCGCCAGAGAACGATCCTTGCGCCGCATATTGGGCAGCCAGACGACGCTGAAGAAAAGCAGCAATATCAGCGGCGGGGCCCAGTGCAGTGGCAGGGTGACGAAACTCCCGTAAATCAGCAGTTCCCCCAGGTAGTTTGGGTTGCGGCTGCGCGCCCATAGCCCATCATTGAGTAGCTTCCCCGGCCGATATTTCATGTGCAAATGCTTTTGCATGTCGGCGCTGAAGTGCAGGAAGACCCCCAGGGCGTAGAGGCCGACGCAAAGCGCCAGTAGCCACGCAGCCGGCTCGATCGCCCGACTCATGAGCAGCCAGGGAGCGATCCAGTAGAGACTCAGGCCCGCCCAAATCACCAGGCCGTAGCCCAGTCCACAGGGCGCCTCCCAGCTGCGATCGCCAAACAGGCGGCTCTTCAATATCCAGAACAGGCCGTAGCTGCCGTGCAGGGCGAGATAGAGCCAGGCCGCTGCCTGATCCCAGGCGCCATGCCAGGCCATCATTGCCAGCACCGCCAGTCCGGTTATGCCCTTGTGGCTGTCAATGAAATGCTTCTGTTTCACGAGGCGCCCTCGGCCTATTCGGGGAATAGCTTGCCGGGATTGAGGATGCCGGCAGGGTCAAACTGTTTCTTGATTTGTTTCATCAGCTCAAGTGCGGCCGGTTCGATTTCCAGCACGACAAACTGTTTCTTGTCGTAGCCGATGCCATGCTCGCCGGACAGGGTTCCGCGCAGGGACAGGACCAGCCGGAATACCTGATCCAGGCATTCATCCACCACCGCCATCTGCTTGGGGTCATCGGGATCCACCAATAGATTGACATGGATGTTGCCGTTGCCGGCATGGCCAAAGTTGACGATGAGAATACCGAAGCGTTCCGACAATGCTTCCAGCCCGCCGATCAGATCCGCCATGCGGGAGACCGGCACAACCACATCTTCATTGATCTTCTTCGGGGCAATCTTGCGCTGGGCCGGCGACAGGGCCTTGCGCGCGGCCCACAGGGCCTTGCGCTCTGCTTCATCCCTGGCGCTGCGCAACTCCCGTAGCCCCGGGCCGGCCGCCGCTCTTGAGACCGCCTGTTCGGCGAGATCCAGCTGCTCGGCCGAGCCATCCACTTCGATCATCAGCATGGCCCCAGCACCTTCCGGCAAGTCGGTCTCGGCATAATCCCGGATCATCTGAATGGCCCGGCCATCGATGAACTCCAGGATACAGGGGGTGAGGGGTTGGGCCATGATCCGGGAAACCGCCGCCGCCGCATCGGCCATGCCATCGTAAACCGCGCGCAGGCTGCGGCGCGCCTCCGGCAGGGGGGTGATCCGCAATGTGGCCTGGGTTATCACCCCCAGGGTGCCTTCGGACCCGACCAGCAGTCGGGTGAGGTCATAACCCACGACGCCCTTGGTGGTATGGACCCCCGTGCGCAGAATCTGACCGGCACCGCTGACTGCGGTCAGCCCGAGGATGTTGTCTCTCGGCGTGCCGTATTTCACCGCCCTGGGGCCGGCGGCATTGCAGGCCAGGTTGCCACCCACACTGCAGTAATCCGCCGAGGTGGGATCAGGGGGCCAGAAGAAACCGTGCCGGGCCAGGGCCCGTTGGAGGTCGCCATTGGTGACCCCGGCTTCAACCACCGCCAGACGATCATCCGGGTTGATCTCGATGATTCGGTCCATGCGTTCCATGGACAGCACCAGGCCCCCCTCGACGGGAACCGCGGCCCCGGCGGTCCCGCTGCCACGACCGCGGCCGACCACAGGCAACTTGAGGTCATGGCAGACTCGGACAAGAGCCGCCACTTCCTCGCTGGATTCGGGAAAGGCCACCGCCTGGGGGCAGACCTGACGGCGGCTGTTGTCATAGCCATAGGCCCAGCAATCCGCCGCTTCGGTCAGCAGTCGATCGGCAGGCAATACGGCTTTGAGTCGTGACTCCGCCTCGGCTGACAGTCGGGTAATGGGGGAGGGCTTTTGGGCCATGTCAGAACAGCCGCTTCAGTCTTCCACGCCCAGCAACTTGCGATCCACCAGGTCACACAGGCAGTGGATGCAGAGCAGGTGGACCTCCTGAATGCGGGCAGTGGAAGCCCCGGGCACGCGGATCTCAATGTCCTCACCACTGAGGGCATCGGCCATGCGTCCCCCGTCCCGCCCGGTGAGGGCAATGACCGTGACCTCGCGTTCGTGGGCGGCATCAATGGCCCGGATGAGGTTGTCCGAATTACCGCTGGTGGAAATCGCCAGCAGCAGGTCGCCCGCCTGACCCAATGCTCGCACCTGCTTGGCGAAGATGTCTTCGTAGCAGTAATCATTGGCAATGGAGGTCAGTGTGGAACTGTCGGTGGTCAGTGCAATG
>NZ_SLKM01000258.1:0-8716 GCF_007134575.1 Natronospira sp. | reverse complement strand
CCACCTCGACCGGGCCGAAGACGCCGCCAATACCGTAGGCGGCACTGAAATCCTGTTCCGTGTTATTGCCCACCTCGAGCTGGGTAAAGGCGAATCCCAGTTTGCCCTTGATCTTGAAATCACCCGGGTTCTGGAACGCAATGAAACTGCCCAGGTGCAGTAGCTCCCAGTCGGCCTCGCTGCTGCCGCCTAGAAAGCCACTGTTGCTGACGCTGCCGTTGGAAACGGTAATGCCGATCTCCGATTCCGAAGCCGCAACCTGGCGTTCACCCAGATACTGGCCGAAGGCAAAGGCAATGCTGGTGGCATCACTACTGTCGTCGGCATCCAGTTGCACGTTGTTGACCTTCGCAACGTAATAGCGCTCGCCTTCGGCATCTCCGAAAAAGGCGGCCGCCGGCGCACTGGCCACGGCCAGGGTGAGTCCCATCAAGCTGAGCAGGCTTGTCTTTCTCATGCTTGTTACTCCTTTCGTTCGTTAGCCCCCCGATGGAGCCACGATTGAAAAGAAGCCCCCCTTTTTTGGGCCTTAGCTGGCGAGCCGCCGGTACTTGATCCGGTGTGGTTGTTCGGCATCGGCGCCCAAACGCTTTTTCTTGTCTTCCTCGTATTCGGCGTAGTTACCCTCGAACCACTCGACATGACTGTCGCCCTCGAAGGCCAGGATGTGGGTAGCAATGCGGTCCAGGAACCAGCGATCGTGCGAGATCACTACCGCACAGCCGGGGAAATCCAGCAGGGCTTCTTCCAGGGCACGCAGGGTCTCCACGTCCAGGTCGTTCGTGGGTTCGTCAAGCAGCAGCAGATTGCCGCCGGACTTGAGCAACTTGGCCAGGTGAACTCGGTTGCGCTCACCGCCGGAGAGTTCAGCGATCCGCTTTTGCTGGTCTGAGCCCTTGAAGTTGAAGCGGCCCACATAGGCACGGGACTGGGTCTGGTAATTGCCCACTTGGATGATGTCCTGGCCATCGGAGATTTCCTCCCAGACCGTCTTGCTGTCATCCAGGGCATCGCGGCTCTGGTCCACATAGGCCAGTTCCACCGTTTCGCCCACCCGGATCTCGCCGGAATCGGGCTTCTCCTCGCCGGTGATCAGGCGGAAGGTGGTGGTCTTGCCGGCGCCGTTGGGGCCGATCACCCCGACAATGCCGCCCGGGGGCAGATTGAAGCTCAGATCATCGAACAGCAGCTTGTCACCGAAGGCCTTGCGCACGCCGTTGGCTTCCACCACCAGATCCCCCAGGCGCGGGCCCGGCGGGATGTAGAGGGACTTGGTCTCGTTACGCTTCTGGAATTCCTGGGAGGAGAGTTCCTCGAAGCGCTTGAGACGGGCCTTGGACTTGGCCGAGCGGCCCTTGGGGTTCTGGCGTACCCACTCCAGTTCCGCCTGCATGGCCTTGCGCTGGGCGGTCTCCTGCTTCTCTTCCTGCTTCAGGCGCTGTTCCTTCTGCTCCAGCCAGGAAGAGTAATTGCCTTCCCAGGGAATACCGTGCCCCCGGTCCAGCTCCAGGATCCAGCCGGCGACATTGTCCAGGAAGTAGCGATCGTGAGTGACCGCCACCACGGTGCCCGGGAACTCTTCCAGGAAGCGCTCCAGCCAGGCCACGGATTCGGCATCCAGGTGGTTGGTGGGCTCGTCCAGCAGCAGCATGTCGGGCGCCGACAGCAGCAGGCGGCAGAGGGCCACCCGGCGCTTCTCACCGCCGGAGAGATTCTTCACCTCGGCATCCCAGGGCGGCAGGCGCAGGGCATCGGCCGCCTGCTCCAGGGTGCGCTCCAGGTTCCAGGCATTGGCCGCCTCGATCTTGTCCTGCAGCTCCGCCTGCTTGGCCATCAGGGCCTCGAAATCGGCGTCCGGATCGGCCATCTGTTCGGAGACGGCATTGAATTCGTCCACCAGGGCCTTGGTTTCGGCAATGCCTTCTTCCACATTGCCGCGCACATCCTTGCTCTCGTCCAGTTCCGGCTCCTGGGGCAGGTAGCCGATATTGATACCCGGCTGCGGCCGGGCCTCGCCCTCGATCTCGGTATCGATGCCGGCCATGATCCGCAGCAGCGTGGACTTCCCGGCCCCGTTAAGCCCCAGCACACCAATCTTGGCGCCCGGGAAAAAGGACAGGGAAATATCGCGCAGGATCTCTTTCTTCGGGGGAACAACCTTGCTCACCCGATTCATGGTGTAGACGTATTGAGCCATGGTTCTCGCCAGAAATTAGTGTTGCGGGAAGAAGATGGGAGCGGATTATCCCGGAGGAGGGGGCGGGGGACAAGGGTAAGGAGCGGCGAGCTACGAGCTACGAGCGACGAGCGGCGAGCTGGCCGTGCAAGCTGAAAGGCCTACTGTTTTCTACTGGCCACCTTCCAATGACAAGTTATGAGAACCCCAAGGTCTGCCGAAGCAGCACGGCTGTCCCGCATGCACGGCCAGCTCGCCGCTCGTCGCTCACAGCTCGCCGCTCCCCCTAGCGGATCGGGGGTTCCCCGAACTCATTGGCGTCCGGGTCGTAGCTGGATTGGAAGGCCTCCACGCTGGCGGCGGCATCCTTGACGCTTTCGAAGCGGGCGATATGGAACAGGGCCTCGCCTTCGTATGCCAGGGGCAGTTCGGAGCGGCCGATGATCACTCCGGAGACCGGGGACTGCATTTCGTTCTGCGACTCACCAAAAGGATCGGCGATCCGGCCCAGCACCTGGCCTTTTTTCACATGGGCGCCCAGGGCGAGATTCATTCGGACGATGCCGCTGGCCGGTGCCCGCACCCAGAGACTGGAGCGAGCCACGACCGGCTGCTTGCGGGGTTTGCGGCCGCGGACCGCCGGCAGCATGCCCAGTTTGCGCATGACATTGATGACGCCTCGCTCACCGGCACGAATACAGACTTCATCAAAGCGAAGCGCCTCGCCGGCCTCGTAGAGCAGGGTCTTGATGCCCTTGGCCGAGGCCTGTTCCCGCAGGGAGCCTTCCCGCAGGTCGGAGCTCATCATCACCGGTGCACCGAAGGCTTCCGCCAGCGCCATGACCTCGGGGTCGTCCAGGTCGGCGCGGATCTGGGGCAGGTTGGAGCGGTGAATGGCAGCGGTGTGCAGGTCGATGCCGTGGGTGGCCTTGGAGACGATTTCCCGCATGAAGATACTCGCCTGACGGGCGGCCAGGGAGCCCTGATTGCTACCGGGGAAGTTCCGGTTGAGGTCACGGCGGTCGGGCAGGTAGCGGGACATGTGCAACACGCCCAGCACATTGACGATGGGCACCGCGATCAGCGTGCCCCGCAGCCGTTGCAGATTGCGCCGCAGCAGCACCCGGCGGATGATCTCGATGCCATTCAGTTCATCCCCGTGGACAGCCGCGGAGACGAACAGCACCGGCCCCTCACGGCGGCCATGGACCACATGCACCGGCATGGTAATGGGGTTGTGGGTGTAGAGATGCCCCAGGGGGACATTGATGGTCTCCCGCTGGCCGGCGGCGACCTCGGTATTGGCAATCCGCATTGGGGCTCTGGCCATGGTCTCTTATCCCTTGCCGCGCGTACGGGTCTTGCCCGCCTTGCCGTTCTTTTCCATGAACTCGATTATGCGCGCGGCGATGTCCTTGTTGGTCGCTCTTTCAATACCTTCCAGGCCCGGCGAGGAATTCACTTCCATGACCACCGGCCCGTGGTTGGAGCGAAGAATATCCACCCCGGCCACATTGAGGCCCATGATGCGGGCCGCGCGAACCGCCGTTGAGCGCTCCTCGGGGGTGATCTTGATCAGCTCGGCATGCCCGCCCCGGTGGAGATTGGAGCGGAATTCCCCCTCCTTGGCCTGGCGCTTCATGGAGGCCACCACCTTGTTCCCGATCACGAAACAGCGAATGTCGGCACCGCCGGCCTCCTTGATGAACTCCTGCACCAGAAAGTGGGCGTTGAGCCCCCGGAAGGCATCAATCACCGATTCCGCCGCCTTGCGGGTCTCGGCCAGAACCACTCCCACGCCTTGGGTGCCCTCGGTGAGCTTGATGACCACCGGGTGGCCGCCCACCAGGCGTAGCAGATCCTGGGTATCGTCAGGGGAGTGGGCAAAGCCGGTCACCGGCATGCCGATTCCCCGGCGGGACAGCAACTGCAGGGAACGCAGCTTGTCCCGGGAGCGGCTGATGGCCACCGACTCGTTGAGCGGGAAGACGCCCATCATCTCGAATTGCCGCAGCACCGCGGTGCCGTAGAAGGTGATGGAGGCCCCGATCCGGGGAATGACCGCATCCACTGCGTCCAGTTGAGCCCCCTTGTAATGAATCTCGGGATTGTGCCCGGCAATGCTCATGTAGCAGCGCAGGGGATCAATCACCCGGATTTCATGTCCCCGTTCACGGGCGCTCTCCACCAGGCGGCGGGTGGAGTACAAGCGCGGATTGCGGGATAGCACGGCAATCTTCATGCAAACCTCTCAGTCTTCTTCGACGGTTTCGTCATTGTTGTCATCGTCGGCTGATTCTGCCCCTGCCAGGAAAGAGCGAGCCGGGTCCACCAGCACTCGGCCCCGCATGGCGGTTCGCCCCAGCAGCATTCTAAAGCGCATGGTATCGCGGCTGGTGAGCGTCATTTCAATGGGCCAGGTTTCCCCGCCCACGGTCACCGGGCTTTGGATCACGAAGCGCTCCTCGCTGTGTCCGCCGGAGTCGGTGACCAGGCGTTGGTCCACCGCCGGTGCTTCACAGAATATCTCGATATCCGTGCGCAGTTGCTCCGGGTGGATCCCGAAGCGGACCCAGGTTTTCCCGTCTCTCTCAAAACTCTTCACGTCGAAGGCGTGCAGGCAGGAGGTGCGTGCGCCGGTATCCACCTTGGCCTTGATCCGGGGCAGGCCCAGCTCCGGCAGGGCCAGCCATTCACGCCAGCCAACGGTCAGCAGTTCCCGGTTTTTCCGTTTCGAGGACACGGGCTATGATCTCCATCCGATTGTCAGCGCTGATCAGTCTGCCACTATACTGGGGCCGCTCGGTTTCAGGGAACCTCCAAGGGAGTCATTCATGTCAGCACGGTCTGTGGACCCAAACGAGCCTTCGGTGCTGCTTTTTAGTGGCGAGAGTCTGCGCCGCTACGGTTTCGGCGACGGTCATCCCTTCGGCCCGGATCGCCAGGATGCCTTTCTCAAGGCGGCCGACGATCAGGGCCTGCTGGCGCGCGTCAGCCACCGTGAGCCGGTGGAGGGCGATGATTTCCAGGCTCGCCTGTTCCATACCGACGAGTATGTGGATTTTGTCGCCCGCCGCAGTGCGGATGGCCTCGGCTACCTGGACGGGGGTGACACCCCGGCCCAGGCCGGCATTCACGAGGACGCCCTGCGGGTGGTGGGCACCGCCGTGGCCGCCGCCGATGCCCTGATGCGCGGCGAGGCCAGGCGCGCCTTCGTCCCCATCGCCGGCCTCCACCATGCCGCCCGCGACGCCGCTTCCGGCTTCTGCGTCTACAACGACTGCGGCGTCGTCATCGAGCACCTGCGCCGCCAGTATGGCCTGGCGCGAGTGGCCTATGTGGATATTGACGCCCACCATGGCGACGGGGTCTATTACGGCTTCGAGGATGACCCGGCAGTGATCTTCGCCGATATTCACGAAGACGGCCGTTTCCTCTTCCCCGGCACCGGCGCCGCCGAAGAGACCGGCGAGGGCGCCGCCGCCGGCAGCAAGCTCAATATCCCCCTCGCACCGGGCGCGGGGGATCGCGAGTTCTTCGAAGCCTGGGCCCAGGTGGAAGACTTCCTCGAGTCCCACCAGCCCGAGTTCATCCTGCTTCAGTGCGGCGCCGACCCCCTCGCCGGCGACCCCATCACTCACCTGCGCTTCAGCGACGAGCCCCACCGCCACGCCACCCTCAGCCTCGCCCGCATCGCCGACCGCCACGCCCAGGGCCGCCTCCTGGCCACCGGCGGCGGAGGCTACAACCGCCAGAACATCGGTATTGCCTGGTCAGCGGTTCTGTCGGCCCTGATAGAGAGCAATGATGCTTAAATGCTGCCAGGGGGGAGACAGGCAGAGGACGGACAATGTATTGCTTGTTCTGGATCTGACTTCAACCACAGAGAATGGATAGCCACAAGCGATTGGCTTCGTGGAAGCATGTGCAAGGAGAAGAAAAATGGATAGCTTGGGTAATGACTCCTATGGGAAGCGGCTGGCAGGGCTGATTGTCGTAGCGCTTGTCCTGACCCTGCTCTCCTGGATGAGCCTCACCGCGACGGTTGCCACAATCGACAGTCCGGTGGTGCTTACGGCTTTTGCCGTCGGGTCACTGTCGACGCTTTTTGCCATCGCAGCCTTCGTGATTTTCTTCTCCCGTGTGCGCGAAGACAAAGATGCCCCCTCACAAGGCCTGCCGCCCAAGCGTCGATTCATCGCACTTGCCGTTGCCGTGGCATTCGGATGCGGCCTGTACCTGATCGGCGTATCCGGTGTTACCGGAAACCAGGCGCTTTTCCTGTCGTTGTGGTGGGTGCTGCCTGCATTGATTGCGCCAGCATCGCTGATCGTTCAGAACAGGCAGTACATCAATATTTTCGGCTGGGCCTGCATTGGGCTGCTGTTGCTCGGCTTGATCCTCGCAAATGTCTTCTGAGCATGGTGGGGGTGACGGCCAGGTGATTGGAGCCACTTGACCGGTGGAGTAGAGTGGTTGTTGCCCCGATCTGGAGAGTCCGCGATGAGCAATCAAGCCGTTCGCCAAGGCGAAACAGACATCACCTGCCTCGAAGACGTGGCTCCACTGGCAGACTATTCACTGATGGAGAATCTGGTCCGTGATCCGGATGCGGACCCCGAGGGCCAGGATCATCAGCCCAGGCAGGTGTTTTCAGGCCATTACGTTCCGGTCAGGCCGACACCCATCGAAAACCCGGCCTATGTGGCCCACAGCCCGGAACTGTTTCGGGAGCTGGGCTTTTCTGACCGCCTGGCCCAATCACCGGACTTCATGGCCATGTTCTCCGGAGACCTTTCCGTCGTGCCCGAGTCCATGAGACCTGTCGGTTGGGCATGCGGCTATGCGCTCTCCATCTACGGCACGGAATTTACCCAGCAGTGCCCCTTCCAGACGGGCAATGGCTATGGCGATGGGCGGGCCATCTCGGTACTGGAAATGGTCAACAATGGCCGGCGCTGGGAGATGCAGCTAAAAGGCGGCGGCAGAACCCCATACTGTCGGGGCGCGGACGGTCGTGCCGTTCTTCGCTCCAGTGTGCGCGAATTCCTGGCCCAGGAACATATGCACGCGCTTGGCGTACCCACCTCGCGCTCCCTGAGCCTTTACGTATCCAAAACCGAGACAGTGATGCGTCCCTGGTACTCCGAGGGATCCCGTTCGAGGGAACCCGATCAGCTGCTTGAAGAACCGGTTGCCATCTCCACCCGAGTTGCCCCTTCCTTTATTCGCGTGGGGCAACTGGAGCTGTTCGCTCGGCGGGCCAGACAGCAGGCACACCCCAGCGCATTGGGCGAACTGGGGCAGTTGGTGACCCATCTGATTGATCGTGAATACCCAGCTGCAATTGATCAGGGTTTGCCGGTGCCTGCCAGGGTGTTGATGCTCGCCCGCGAGTTTCGCAGCCGTCTTGCGGCTCTGGTGGCCAATTGGATTCGGGTTGGCTACTGCCAGGGTAACTTCAACAGCGACAACTGTGCCGCGGGTGGATACACCCTGGATTACGGGCCCTTCGGGTTCTGCGAGGCCTTTGATGCGTATTTTCAGCCCTGGACCGGTGGGGGCCAGCATTTCTCATTCTTCAACCAGCCCGTCGCGGCGGAGAAGAACTTCGACAGCTTCTGCTCGGCCATGCAGCCTCTATTGGTAGATCATCCCGATGAACTGGAGCAGCTCGAAGGCATTCGAAGCGAATTCCCCCAGGTAATGGGGACCGAAATGCGAACGATGTGGGCCGCGAAACTGGGGCTCGATGAATTCGAGCCCGAGCTGTTCAAGCAACTGGTCCAGCTAATGATGGAAACCCCGGTGGACTACACGATCTTCTTCCGGGAGCTCTCGTCGATTCCGGAAACGATCGAATCACTCGAGAAAGGTTTCTATCGCTCAGTCCACGAAGCCCGCGGTGGGAATTGGGAGGGCATCCCGGAGCGATGGACTCAATGGCTTTCAGCGTGGAGAGCAAGAATCAAAGCCGAGGAGAGTACAGGCTCGACTTCAATGGAAGAACGCTCACGCCGGATGAAGGCCGTGAACCCGAAATACACCATGCGCGAATGGCTGGTCGTGCCCACCTATCAAAAAGCCGCACAGGGAGAATACCAGCCCCTGAGAGACCTCCAGGCGGTCTTGACCCAGCCCTATGCTGAACAGTCCAGCGCAGTGGAATCGCAATACAATCAGCGGAAGCCACTGGAATTGTTCAATCTTGGTGGCTTCTCCCACTACAGTTGTTCATCTTGAGTGCCTGCAAGGACTTCTTGGGTTGGTAGGGGGGTGTGCCGGTGGTAGCCCATGATCTGTAGATTTTGGCCAGTGGGAGCAGCCACAGTTTGCGCTTGGTGTTCCGTGCGGTTATGGCTATCGGGAATTTCCCTGGTAGTTCTCAGTGCCGCAACCAATCTGCCCGGGCTCCCAATGACGCCCTTTTCGGGGCCGATTGTCGGACAAATACAATCCACTTCACTCCTGTCTTTTCTTTCAGTCTTTATATGGACGGAAATGTCCAGGCTCTCCCTGCGCAATGGATCGCCACTTCTT
>NZ_SLKM01000279.1:0-8739 GCF_007134575.1 Natronospira sp. | reverse complement strand
CCTCGCTCGCGTCCGCGTCCCCGCGCTCGCTGGGTTCGTCTCGGCCCATCGGGCTCCTTCTCTTCCCGCACCGCAACTCGAGGTGGCGCTCTCGCGCGGCGCGCCGAGCGTGGTGTAGCCGCTGTGCTACATGAGCGAGGCGCAACAAAGCGAGAGGCGAAATACGTGTGGTCCCTCCGGGTTCACAGTGAGATCCGCCGCTCCGGCGTTGCAGTGTTTGCCCGTAGTGCTACTACTGTGCGGCGCACTGCGCCTTGGAGCGACGAATCTCACTGTGAACGCGGGCTCGTTGGGGGTGCAGGGAAGGGCCCGTTTACGGCGTTCTTGGAAAGGCCTGTCGCCACCTAGGCCGGGACCCAACCCGTCACCGTCATCAAAGGGGACTAACTCAATAGAAGCCGACTCTAGCGAAACAACCTCACCCCGGGCCGCTTGAAGAACAGCACCAGAACCACACCGGCCACGAAGCCACCGGCATGAGCGGCAAAGGCAACACCAGCCTGATCAGCGGGGGTCATCATGGACTGAAAAAGCTGGAAGGCAAACCACAGGCCCAGCATCAGCCAGGCCGGCAGCCACAGGAAGAAGATCACGAAATACGGAACCAGCAGCTTGATCCAGGCAAAGGGATGAAGCATGAGATAAGCCCCCAGCACACCCGAGATGGCGCCACTGGCACCCACCATGGGCACGGTGGAATCCGGCGCCATCAATGCCTGGGTCAATGCGGCAGCCAGTCCGCAGAGGAGATAGAAAACGATAAATCGCCCATGCCCCATGCTGTCCTCAATGTTATTGGCGAACACATAGAGAAACAGCATGTTGCCAAGCAGATGCAGCAGCCCACCATGGAGAAACATGGAGGTAAAGAGTGTGAGTAGCGGCGGGATCAGCAGATCGGGATGCCCCAGGGGGACTTCGAAGAGGGCCCGGGGCACCACCCCGAGATGAAAGACCATTGCCCGAAAAGCCTGTTCCGACAGCGTAATCTGCCAGAGAAACACCACAATGCAAGCAAGCAGAATCACCCAGGTGACCACAGGAGTACGGTGGGTCGGATTGTTATCCGCAATGGGTATCACTGAGACAGTTTTCCCTATTTCTGCTGCGCATCGCTTACCGGGTATCTGACCCCCGGGAACGAAAAACGATCCCCACCAAAGCCAAAGGACAAGGCCACGAGCCAATGACATCACGGTTGGGTGGAGCGAGCCGGCAGCAGTCGCTTGATCCCCAGCAACAACCAATGACCCGGGAAATACAGAACCAGCGGATAGGCCACGATCAAAACGAGCACCCAGAGAGGATCCGGCATCCAGGTCTGCTCCACCCCGAAGGGGGACCAGACCCAGTTCACATTGCGATAAGGCTCGGTAAACAGCCAGGCGCCCACCACACCCAGTGCACCGATCAGGCATTGCAACCAGGGCCCGCGCCGGTCATAACCCAGCCGCCAGACCAGCCACATCATCAGCGGCGGCAAGGCCACATGATAGAGCGAGACCGCCCGGGCGACCGGGGCCAGCTCGTCACCGAACATGTAATCGGTGAAACCGGTGGGACTGCCGCCAAGCAGAAGGCCCAAGAATAGATCCAATGTCCAGCCAATGCCCACCAGGGTCATGACTCCGGCCTGACTGGAAATCAGCAGGCGATCGCCCCGCCAGATGGCGAACAGGACAATGAACTTGGCCATGTTGCAGAGCCAGAAGAAGTTCTGGGGGCCCTGATTGTTCAGCACCACTGTTACCCAGAGGATGATCCAGGCAGTGGAGGCCAGACGAACTGTCAGGGGAATGGCAGTCATGTGAACATCGCTGCTCCATCGTCGCCTGAGCGGTATAATCCCGCCCATTTGCACACGGGAGAGCATCAGGATGCAATCAAAAATCGCCGTTGTCACCGGGGCCAACCGCGGCCTGGGCCAGGCCACTGCCCGCGCCCTGGCCGAGCAGGGCTATCACGTGATCGCCTGTGCCCGGGATTCCGAATCCGGCACCCGCGCGGTGGAATCCATGCAGGCCGACAAACTGTCGGTGGAGCTGCGGGTGGTGGACGTGACCAGTGCTGACCAGGTCCGGGATCTGGGCCGTTATATCCGCGAGACCTACAAGCGGGTGGATGTGCTGGTCAACAATGCCGGGCTGATCCTGGAAACCCGTCAGGCAGGGGGCGAGCGCTCGGCCAACCCCCTTTTGGTCTCACCCATGACCATCATGGAAACGGTCAACACCAATACCCTGGGCGCCCTGCGCATGATCCAGGCCCTGGCCCTGTTGATGCCCGAGGGCGGGCGCATCGTCAATGTCTCTTCCGGAATGGGGCAGTTGAGCGACATGGACGGGGGCTGGCTGGGCTATCGCCTGTCCAAGACCGCTCTTAACAGCATCACCCGGGTGTTCGCGACAGAACTGGCCGAACGCGGGATTCTGGTCAACTCGGTCTGCCCTGGCTGGGTGCGCACCGACCTGGGCGGCGGGGATGCCAGCCGCTCAATCGAGGAAGGCATCGACACCATCGTCTGGCTGGCCAGCGATCCGGAGGCCACCGAGAGCGGCGGATTCTGGCGGGACCGGGCCCGAATTGAATGGTAAGCCGCCGTCAAGTATTAGATTGATCTAAATCAAGCTGGTATCATTGCCGCTCGCGTAGCATCCGCGCTTGATTTCCGACTTGAAGGTGAAAAATGGATCAGTTTGGCGACGTGCAGCAGAGCTTCGGCCGCTGCCTGCGAGAAAACCCGGACTTCGTGGCGGACTTCTATCAACGTCTGCTGGCAAGCAATGAGCGCTTCCCGGCCATGTTTGCGCATACCGATTGGCCCAAACAGAACAAGCTTATCCGGCGCGGCATCAGCATGGTCATCACTTACGCCGGCAGCCCCGGCGTCGCCCGGCGCCAGATCGAGGATATCGCCAAGGTACACAGCCGCAAGGGGCATGCCCCGGTAGAACCGCACATGTACGACCATTGGATCGAAAGTCTGCTACTGACCGTTCAGAACAGCGACCCCCGCTATGACACCACGCTGGGCAAGCGCTGGCGGGAGGCGCTGATCCCGGCCATTGACTTCATGCGGGGCAGTTACTGAGCAAGCTCTGGTCAATCCATTCGCAGCCACTGCTGGCGCGAATGGATTGACTGCAGGCTCCTGGACACCGTCTTTCCCCGCCCCTCGGGATCGGGCAAACTGCCTGTATGCTCTCCGCCCGACACCGCCTTTTCAGCTACCTCAATCTGGAACGCTGGCAAGTCCTGCCGCTGACCCTGGCCGCGCTTGCCGGCCTGGCGGTCGCCCAATGGCAGCCGGAAGCAGTCTCCGGCTGGTCCATCATGCTCTGGCCCCTGTTGGCCCTGCTGATGTTCGTCAGTTTCCTGCACCTGGATCTGCGGCGTTGGCGGCGCAGTCTGGCGGACCGGGACTTTCTGCTCACCATTCTGGCGCTGAACTTCCTGCTGCTGCCCCTGGCAACCGCGCTGGTGCTGTTCCTGCTGCCGGCGGATCCGGTCATCCGGCTGGCGGTGGCACTCGTATTGCTGGCGCCCTGCACTGACTGGTTTCTTGCCTTCAATCTGATCGGCCGTGGCAATCCCGAACGGGCCACGACGGCCGTTCCGCTGTTGCTGCTCGGGCAGGTGGTCGCGGTACCCATCTGGCTGATGATTCTGCTGGGGAGTGGGCAGCTGCAGAGCTTCGAACCACTGCGCTTCCTGGTGGTATTCATTGGCCTGTTTGCCATTCCCCTGGCGCTCGCCCTGGGCATTCGCTATCTGAGCGTCGGGCGACCACTGCTGCAGTCCACCCTGGGAGCCGCGCAGCGGGCACCCTTGCTGTTTCTGCTACCCGTGGTCTTTCTGGTCGCCGCAACCCAACTGGCGGATCTGCCATCAGACAGTTTCAGTCAACTGCTCCCGGTCACGGCAGTGTTCCTGCTCTGGGCATTGCTGGCCCTGAGCCTGGCACTGCTCGCCGGTCGATTGACAGGCCTGTCGATACCCGGTCAGCGCACACTGCTGTTCAGTGCCGGCAGCCGAAACTCCTTTGTGGTCCTTCCCTTTGCCCTCGCCCTGCCCTTTGGCGCGGAGCTGGCGGCGGGGGTGATCATGATCCAGGCAATGGTGGAACTGTGTCTGCTGATCCTGCTGACCGGGCTGGTACCACGCCTGATCCGCTGATGGGCTATTCGGCGTCGCCACCCTCGATACGGACCATCACCCGATTGCGCCCCTGATGCTTGCCGGCATACATGGCCCGGTCAGCGACCCGCACGGCCGACTTGAAGTCGTCACCGCGGACACTGGCCACACCGAAGGTAATGGTGACTTCCACTGGACCGGCGTCCGTTTCGAAAGGCTTCGCCGCCACCGCGGCACAGACCTTCTCCATCGCCAGGCGGGCTTCCTCGGCATCTGTCTCCGGCATCAGGATCAGGAACTCCTCGCCTCCCCAGCGACAGAGCAAGTCACTCTCCCGCAGGCAACTGCGCATCCGTTTCGCCAGCCCCATCAGTATCTGGTCCCCCACCTGATGACCGTATTGGTCATTGAGCTGCTTGAAGTAATCGATGTCGCCCAGAGCCAGGGTAAGAGGGGCACCGGTCCGATGGCGGCGGGACAATTCGGACTTGAGCACCTCCATCAGACGACGCCGATTGGCAAGCCCGGTGAGCGGGTCTTGTCGGGCCAGACGACTGATGGTCTTGAGTGCTTCATTGAGCTCGCGATTCTTCTCCTCAATGCGCCGACTGCTGCGACGCCGGAGCATATAGCCACGCCAAAGCAGCAGTGCCACGATGGCGGTCGCGACAAACAGGCTGAAGGCCACCAGCATCAGGGTCTGGCGCTCACGCAGACTCGCTTCCTTCAGCTCCGACTCCAGTTCCAGTCGGGAAATTTCAGCCTCCCTGGCCGTAATCTCCTGGCGCCTCAGCTCGGCCTCATAGGACTGCTCTAGTTCGACGATACGCTGCTGGCGTTCACTGTCCATTACCTCGTGATGAGCCTCGAACTGGGCCCGGGCGTGCTCCAGGGCGGCTTGATAATCGCCGAGGGTCTCGTACAGGGAAGACAGATCTCCATGACTGGCCTCGCGCAGGCGGGGCGAATCCATTTCCCGGGCAATCTCAAGGGCACGCAAGAGATAACTCAAGGCAGCCTCGGGATCACCCTCGGCAACCCGCAAATCCCCCATGAGATTGAGCGCGAAATGGAGGGCTCGATAGTGGCCCGCATCTTCCAGTAGCGGGATGCCCTCCCGGCAATAGCCCCTGGCATCCTCCATGCGCTCGAGCAGCCATAATGTATTGCAGAGATTGATCAGTTGATAAGCAGCACCAATCTCCCGCCCCTCTTGCCGGGCAATGCGCAGAGACTGACGCTGATAGGGCAAGGCCTCCTGATAACGACCTTCGCTATTATAGGTATTGCCGATATTGCCCAGCAGGCTCCCCAGCCGCTCCCGGGAGTCCAGTTCCTCATAAATCTCCGCCGCCGCGCGGTAGAAACGGCGGGCCCGTTCAGGCTGCTCAAGGCTGAAATAGATGTTGCCGATGGCATTGCGAGCGGCCGCCTCAAGCTCGGCATGCGCCAGAGCCTGGGCCTGGTTGAGAACGGCCATGTTGATCTCAAGGGCACGATCGAAATCGGCGCGGTCCAGATAGATCGTCCCGCGCATCTGCTGAACCTGCACTGCGGGAACGGGATCATCCAGTTGAACAGCCAAGTCCTCTGCCAGTTCCAGCGCCAGCAGGGCTTGCTCGGTTTCCCCTTGATCCCGCAATAATTCCGCCCGCCGATTGAGCAGTTTGACTGCCGCTTCCGGCTGCTCATCCAGCTCCAGTTCAGCCAATGCGCTCTCAAGGGTGGCCAGGGCCTTTTGGGGATCTTGCTGTGCCTGGGCCTCCACCGCGGAGAGGAGCTCATCAAGGGATTCGTGACCGAACACCCCATCCGGCGCAGCAGCCACCATCCCGGTCAGCAACAGGAAACAGATTGGCAGGAACAACAGGGCCGAGGTGGACCGGCGATGTTGATTCGGAATGGTCATATCCGTGACAGATCTCCTGGGAGGGTGAGCCGGCAACTTTGACCAGCATTTCAGCCCTCCGTTCAGAACCGGTCATCCCCTCCGGTTCACTGCCGATGATTCTGCAACAGGTTGCGGTAGGGGTCAAAACACAAGCAGCCATGGATTTCAATCTTGCACCCCCATCCCTGGGCGGGTTTAATGCGCCTCCTTTAATCCCACAATCAGCAAGACCGGATATCCCCATGAGTGACGCAAGCAGCAGTCAGCCCCTCTCCCGCCACAACATCAGCCAGCGCATTGCCGATGAACTGAAGGTCGGCCGCTCCCAGGTGGACGCCGCCGTGGGCCTCCTGGATGACGGCGCCACCGTCCCCTTCATCGCCCGCTACCGCAAGGAGGCCACCGGCAGCCTGGATGACAGCCAGTTGCGGGAACTGGAACAGCGCCTGGGCTACCTGCGGGAACTGGAGGACCGCCGCGAATCCATTCTTGAGGCGATTGAAGAACAGGACAAACTGACGCCGGAGCTGCGCCAGGCCCTTCTGACCGCGGACAACAAGACGCGGCTGGAGGATCTTTACCTGCCCTACAAGAAAAAGCGTCGCACCAAGGGCCAGATGGCCATCGAGGCCGGCCTGGAACCCCTGGCCGACGCCCTGTTTGAGAACCCCAATCAGGATCCGGCGGCCATGGCGGCTGACTACATGGACGCCGAAGCCGGCTATGACAGCGTCGACAAGGTGCTGGAAGGGGCGCGGGCAATACTGGCCGAGCGCTGGGCCGAGGACCCGGAATTGGTGGGCCGGATTCGTGACTGGATGCAGAAAGGCGCCTGGATTGCCTCGCGAGTGGTGGAGGAAAAGAAGCAGGAAGGGGCCAAGTTCCGGGACTACTTCGAGCACAGTGAGCCCCTGGCCAGGATCCCTTCCCATCGCTTCCTGGCCCTGCTGCGTGGCCGCAACGAGGGCGTGCTGCGCCTCGACATCCTGCCCCCGGACACCCTGGACAATGCCGAGCCCGGCCAGATCGAATCCATGGTGGCTCGTCATCTGGGCTGGGAACACCAGGGCCGGGCCGCGGATGACTGGCTGGCGGACGCAGTGCGCTTCACCGGCCGGGTGAAAATCCTGGTCCGCCTGGAAACCGAACTCACCAACTGGATTCGGGAGCAGGCCGAGGAAGAGGCCATCCAGGTTTTCGCGAACAATCTGCGCGACCTCCTGCTGGCAGCTCCGGCGGGACAGAAGACGGTGCTGGGCCTGGACCCCGGGCTGCGCACCGGCTCCAAGCTGGCGGTGGTGGACGCCACCGGCAAGCTGCTGGATACCGCCACCATCTATCCCCATCCCCCGCAGAAGCAGTGGCAGCAAGCGCTGGAAGTGCTTGCTGCCCTGGTGGAAAAACACGGAGTGGCCCTGATTGCCATCGGCAACGGGACCGCCTCCCGGGAAACGGAACGATTGATCCGGGAACTACTGAACCGCAAGGGCATGGGCCGGGTGCAGTACCTGGTGGTCTCCGAGGCCGGCGCATCCGTCTATTCCGCCTCGGAAACCGCGGCGCGGGAATTTCCCGACCTGGACGTGTCCCTGCGCGGGGCGGTGTCCATCGCCCGCCGGGTCCAGGATCCGCTGGCCGAACTGGTCAAGATCGAGCCCAAATCCATTGGTGTGGGCCAATACCAGCATGACGTCAGCCAAGTGAAACTGGGGCGCAGCCTGGAAGCGGTGGTTGAAGACTGCGTCAACGCGGTGGGTGTGGATGCCAATACCGCCTCGGCGGCCCTGCTCAGCCGGGTGTCGGGACTGAGCAGCAGCCTGGCCGAGAACCTGGTCCGGCACCGGGACGAGCACGGCCCCTTTTCCAACCGCAGCCAACTGAAAAAGGTCTATCGCTTTGGCGACAAGGCCTTTGAGCAGGCCGCGGGCTTTCTGCGCATCCGGGGCGAACAGCCACTGGATGCCTCGGCAGTACACCCGGAAGCCTATCCGGTGGTGGAACGAATCCGGGAAAAGACCGGCCGTGAACTCGGACAACTGATTGGCGACGAAAGCACCCTGAAAACATTGGACCCGAGTGCATTCACCGACGAGCAGTTCGGCCTGCCCACGGTCAAGGACATCCTTGCCGAACTGGAAAAACCCGGTCGGGACCCGCGCCCGGCCTTCCGCACGGTGCAGTACCGGGAAGGGGTGGAGAAGATCAGCGATCTGGAAGAAGGCATGAAGCTCGAAGGCGTGGTGACCAATGTCACCAACTTCGGGGCCTTCGTGGATGTGGGCGTCCACCAGGACGGCCTGGTGCACATCTCCCAACTGGCCGACCGCTTCGTCAAGGATCCGCGGGATGTGGTCAAGCCGGGAGACATCGTCCAGGTTCGGGTGATGGAAGTGGACGTTGACCGCAAGCGCATCGGCCTGAGCATGAAATCCGATGCCGGCGCCGGCAATGACAAGCCCGGTGCCCACGGCAAGGCCGCCGACAAGCCCCAGCGCGGCCGTGGCCGCGGCAAGAGTGGCGGCAAGGGCGGCAACAAGGAACCAGAAAGCGCCCTGGCACTGGCTCTCAAGGCCAAGCTCGGGCGCTAGCTCGGCCAGGTGCCCTGATCGGCCTTGAAATTTTTTGCACAGAGAGCGCAGAGGACCCGCAGAAAGCCACGGAAAACACCGCCCCAGAAATGAAGATCTCTGTGGCCCTCTGCGGGTCCTCTG
>NZ_SLKM01000129.1:0-8929 GCF_007134575.1 Natronospira sp. | reverse complement strand
TACTGCTCCGTTGATAGCGGGGACATCCGAGCGCCGCCTGGACGCCGGATCTTTCCCCGCCATCAACGGGGCCCATACGACAAGACCCCGGCAGCGACGCTACCGGGGCCTGCGAAGCTAGCAAAACCGCTTATCTTCAGTCTGCTTCGATGCAGACGAATTTGCGGTTCTTGGCGCCACGGGTGACGAAGGACACCTTGCCGTCCACCGTGGCGAACAGAGTGTGATCCTTGCCCATGCCCACACCCTCGCCGGGGTGGAACTGGGTGCCGCGCTGGCGCACGATGATGCTGCCGGCGCTCACGGCCTGGCCGCCGAAGCGCTTGATACCAAGCCGTTTTGACTCGGAATCGCGACCGTTGCGTGTACTACCACCTGCCTTTTTATGTGCCATCTCGACTTACCTCGTCGCAAACGGTTCGAAACAAATCAGCCCTTGATACCGGTGATTTCCACTTCGGTATAAGGCTGGCGGTGACCATAGTGGCGGCGATAGTTCTTGCGCCGCTTGAACTTGATCACGTCGATTTTCCTGTGGCGGCCTTCAGCCTTGACCGTGCCGGTCACTTTGCCGCCCTCGACATAGGGAGCACCCACTTTCGGCTCCTTGCCTTCCTCACCAATCATGAGGACGTTGTCGAATTCGACGGAATCACCCTCGCCGGCCCCAAGGGTCTCGACGCGGATAATGTCACCTTCACTGACGCGGTACTGTTTCCCGCCTGTCTTGATTACGGCGTACATCGGGTCTTGTCTCCAAAGAAAGCTAAAGGCCCTAGAGCGAAGCCGCGCATTTTAGCCCTCTCCGGCCCGCGGGTCAAACCCCCGCCACATCATGGGCAATTCCTGCCCCGCCGCCATTGTCGCACCCGCCGGGGGCTGCTAGCATCAGCGGCCTTCACGGCACCGGACCCTGAACCAATTATCATGTCGCTGCAGCAGATTCGTGAGCTCGTCCAGGACGATTTCGACGCCGTAGACTGCGAAATCCACCGCCAGCTCAATTCCGATATCGCCCTGATCAACCAACTGGGCCACTACATCGTCAATAGCGGCGGCAAGCGCCTGCGCCCGCTGCTGGTGCTCCTGAGCGCCCGCGCCGCCGGGGCTGACGGCCCGCATCCGGTCACCATGGCCGCGGTCATCGAGTTCATCCACACCGCCACCCTGCTCCATGACGATGTGGTCGACGCCTCCGAGCTGCGCCGCGGTCGGGATACCGCCAATGCCCTCTGGGGCAACGAGGCCGCCGTGCTGGTGGGGGATTTCCTCTATTCCCGCTCTTTCCAGATGATGGTCTCCCTGGAGCGCCCCTTGATCATGGATGTGATGGCCGACGCCACCAACCAGATCGCGGAAGGCGAAGTCCTGCAGCTCTTGAACTGCAATGACCCAGACACCACCGAGGAACGCTACCTCGAGGTGATCCGGCGCAAGACCGCCACCCTGTTTGCCGCCGGCACCCGCTGCGCCGGCATCCTCTCTGACAGCAGCGAATCAGAGCAGCAGGCCCTGTATGACTACGGCATGGCCCTGGGCGAGGCCTTCCAGATCACCGATGATGTGCTGGATTACAGCGCCTCGGCCGAAGACATGGGGAAGAACGTGGGCGACGACCTGGCCGAGGGCAAACCAACCCTGCCCCTGATCCACGCCATGCGCGAGGGCAGCCGGGAAGACCGGGACATGATTCGTCGCGCCATTGAAGAGGGTGGCCTCAACCAGATCGACGCGATCATCAAGGCCCTGGATGAAACCGGCGCCCTGGCCTACTGCCACCAACAGGCCAGCCGGGCCGCCGAACGGGCCGAAGCCGCCCTGGGTCAACTGCCCGACTCCCCCTACCGCAAGGCCCTGGCCGAGCTGGCCCGCTTCTCCGTGGCACGGGCGAGCTGAGCCTTTCCAGCCCCCAGAACTCAAGTTGTCAGGATTGGGGCCGTTAACCTTCTCAGGGACTCTGTCCCGGGGAGGTCCTATCGTGGAAATTGCCAACTCTGCCCTGCGGCTTGAATCCCGTCATTACCAGGAATCGCGCTCCCTTAATGTGACCTTTAGCCGCATGCAGGTGGAAATCGTGCCGCCTGCTGAGACCCCTGCCACAACCACAGAAGCCAGCCAGCGCCCGCTTGAAGAAAGCCAGCTCTCGGAAGAGGGTATGCGGCTTTCTGCCAGGGACGCCCTCAAATTATCGATCATGAAAGCAATCCTGGAACGCCTTGCCGGGCATCGTTTCCAGGTCTTTGAAGGTGAATCGCTGAATCCGCAGACACCCAATCAAGAGAGTCCCTTGACGGCAAGCCGGCCGGTTCTGGACCAGCCGCTGCTCCCCGAGATTCGCTGGTCCGTGGAGCTCAAGGAAATAGAGTGGCGACGGGAGCGGGAACACAGCGAGTTTCAGGCCATCGGCATCGTCCAGACCCGGGATGGTCGGGAAATCAGTTTTATCGTGCACCTGGACATGGCGAGGGACTTCGAATCGCTCAGCGTTAACAGTCTGACCACCCGGGGCGGGCCATTGGAGGACCCCCTGGTGATCAACTTCGACGCAGCCGCGGCCCAGCTTGGCCCGGACCCTATCGAGTTCGACCTGACCATTGATGGCCAATTGGAAGGCATGCCCTTCCTGCAACCGGGCAGCGGCTTCCTGGTCCACGACCCGGACGGCAAGGGTCAGATCACCAGTGGCGCCCAGCTTTTCGGGCCCGAGACCGGGCAGGGCTTCCAGGAGCTGGCCCGACATGATGACGACGGCAACGGCTGGATCGATGCGGGCGACAGCATCTACCAGGATCTGGCCATATGGCACCGGGATGCCGCCGGGAATTTTCACGTCAGCGATCTCAGCGAGATGGGCATCGGCGCCATCTCCCTGGACCGGACCGACACCCCCTTCACGCTAACGGACCCCCAGGGCAACACCCTGGGCCAGACCCGTAAGACCGGCCTGTATCTTGGCCTCAACGGCGAGATCGGCACCGTTCAGCAGCTCGACCTTCGAGTCTAGCCCCAGCGACGGGACGCGTCGATGCTGAACAGGGTGTCCGAATCCCGCAGCAGAAACAGGGCAAGACAGGCCGCCAGCATGGGCCAGGCGGCGAAGAACAGCAGGTGATCGAAGGGGGCCAGATACTGCTGCCAACTGGACAGCGTCGACACCCCATGCATGGCCAGAACCAGGCCGTAGCTAACCGCCTTGAACAGCCCCAGCAGAAAGGCCAGGTAGACCAGTATCTGCACCCCCCCCGATCGCCGCCAGAATGCCGGTCCCCATGCCCTCAAGCATGTAGAAATTCTCGAACGCGGCCGCGGCGTGATCCGGCGCCACGATCTTGTCCAGAGCCCACATGAACATGACGATAAAGACCCCGGTCCGCAGGGCCAGCAGGGAAACTCTCAGGCGTTTTGCATGATCCATGGCGATCATCTCCACTTGTAAGGATAGGCATCGGACGCCCCGCCCTGGGCCCCGTTACGGTCGTCCCTACCCCAGCCCGGAGCCACCGCTGCCCGAGGCCCGAGCCCGTCCCAAGCGATCTGCCCGGATTGCAACTCAGCGGTCAATACCGTATTATTCCGCGCCTGTCGTCGGGGTGTAGCTCAGCCTGGTAGAGCACTGTCTTCGGGAGGCAGGGGCCGGAGGTTCAAATCCTCTCACCCCGACCACTAATCTGCGGCCCACCGTTCCCGACGGTGGGCTTTTTTGTGTCTGGTGCCACTAGAGGGGAGGATTTGAACCTACGGTAAACGCCTGATCCAGCCCATTCGTGCATGCTCAAAAATCCGGTGCATTTAGCACTTCTGATGGATTGAATCAGGAGCAAAGCTGGCGCACGCAATAACCACTGCAAGTCAGCAATTGTCTCAATACGAATAATATGGACATTTTACCGCCCAAATGAGAGAATCCTGGACAGATTCTTGACCGTCTGGGGCGCAAATATGACGAGGGCGGACACATCGACGAGTGATCTGGTCTTCGCAAGCGGCGAACAAGCCCATGACAAGCGTCTTCGTCGGGCTGCCCAGGCCGGTGAACTGCAGCGCATCGCGCCCGGCATCTATACGACCATCCTAGACCAGACGCCGGCCGAGATCCTGCGCTCCCCGAGGCTCTGGCGGGTTCTCGCCCACAAATACCCCGGTTATGTGGTCGGCTACCGCTCCGCCCTCGAAGCCGCCCCCATCGGCGCCAGCGAAATCTTTCTGGTCGGCGCCCGTCATCGCCAGTCGGTAACGCTGCCAGGTATTACCGTGCGCTTGGCGCCCGGGCCCGGGCCGATTGCCGGCGACAGACCGTTCGTCGGCGAGCTCTACTGGGCATCCACCCCCAGAGCGCTTCTGGAAAACCTGACGGTGAGCCGGGCTCAAAAGGGGCTGCCCCGCTCCCTGGGCAGCAAGGCGGTTCAGGAACACTGCGAACGCTACGCGCTACGGGAAGGATTTGGCGCCCTTGAGGACCTGGGACACCAGGCAAGCCGCCTCGGGCAAGATCTGAGGATGAACCGCGAGGCCCGATTGCTCGAGGAAATGATCGGGGCCATTACCGGGAAACGGCGATCACGGCGGATTCTGGGCCCATCAGCCGTCCTGTCCCGCGCTGCGGGCCGCCCCGTTTGCACCACCGCCGAGGACCGCTTTGATCGCCTGGCACAGGCCCTGCGGCATTCGACCACACCGCCCCGGCCGACAAACGAGACCCCGGATCAGGCCGACCGGCGGGCCTTCATCGAAGCCTATTTCTCTAATTACATTGAAGGTACCCGCTTTCTAATCGAGGAAGCTCAAGCGCTGGTCTTCCAGGGCGGCCCGGCACCGGGTCGCCCCGTTGCCGACAGCCATGACATCACCAGCACCTTCGCCCTCGCCCGCCGTCAGCTTGCCGACACCACGCCCGAAAGCAGCCAGGACTTGCAGCTACTCATCCGGGAGAGACACGAATCACTGATGGCACAACGGCCGGAATGGCGCCCCGGTGAGTTCCGGACTGGCCCAGTGGGCGCCGGTGCTCACACCTTCATGGACGAGGCTCTGGTCGAGGGCTCCCTGGCACTGGGCTACGACTACCTGGCGTCACTGGACAATCCCTTTGCTCGGGCGGTCTTCACCCTTTTCCTGGTGAACGAAGTTCATCCCTTCCTCGACGGGAACGGGCGCGTGGCCCGGCTCACTGCCAATGCGGAGTTAAGCGCGGCCGAGCAGGCCCGGCTGATTGTGACCACCGCCGACCGCCATCGCTATATCGCGGCCTTGCGGGCACTATCCAGAGACCGGGATCCCCAGCCGCTGATAGCCGTCTGCTACCACGCACAGCGAATCACCACGGATTTGTTCCTGGACACCTGGGATGAGCTGCTGGCGCAGCTGCAGGCCGAGGGCGCCTTTGAGGAAGGCTAGCGTATCCCATGGACGAATTGCGGGGCACACTGTTTCAGGCAGTGGGCTTTTTTGTGCCTGACAGCGGAGGGGTTTGCTTAAAAGCTCTGATTGACACGAGCCTCTGGCCAGCCCCAGTCCCAAGCTCGGTTGTTCGCAGCCCCCTGACGCGCCTATGACGTCTTCCAGGCCTCGAATTCGTGGCTTTCCTGCGACATTAGCCGCATCAGTTTCGGATTCACGAATAGCTTTTCCTTGCCCGCTTTCTCCTCCTTCAGAACCCCGATAGAGGCGAGGTCCTTCAGGTACACCGACGCCGTCTGACGCTTGGCGATGTCACGCTCCACCAGCGAGCTGATCCGGCAATAGGGCTGCTCGAAAATCACCTGCATCAGCTCGTGGCTGTATATCCGCGGCAATTGCTGGCGGACATAAGCGGATGTGTCATCCATCAGCGCACGAATGGCGGCGACCTTGTCGCAAGTCCAGGTCGATACCTGTTCGACCCCGTTCAGCATGAAGAGAATCCATTCTTCCCACGCCCCGTCCCGAGTCACGCCGAGCAACAGGCGGTAATAATCCGCCTTGTTCTTCACAATGTAGCGGCTGAGGTAGAGGATAGGTAATGTCAGCAGCCCCCGTTCCATCAGCATCAGCACATTCAGGAGCCGCCCCGTCCGGCCATTGCCGTCCATGAATGGGTGAGTGGCCTCAAATTGGTAATGGCTGACCGCCATTCTGATCAATGGGTCCAGGTCATCCTCGCCATGCACGAAGGTCTCCCAGTTGGCCAGAAGCTCGCGAATACGGTCTTCGCCCTCGGGCGGGGTATAGATCACCTCGTCCCGGGCCGCATCATCAATCACCGTGCCAGGCAAACGGCGGATTTCCATGGGCCGGTCCTGGATCAGGCTACAAAGCTCCACGGCCATGGCCGTACAGACCGGCCGTGAATCGAGCAGTCGACAGCCCTCCTCCAGCGCCTTTCGGTAGCGAAGCGCTTCTCGGGTCGCCGGATCGGCACCCCGCTCATGGCGGGCGTGGCGGAATAGCTTCTCCGTGGTGGTAAAGATATTCTCGATCTCTGAGCTGTCGCGGGCCTCCAGCATGGGCAGGAGATTCACCAGCAGGCCCTGGTCCGGCAGCAGCTCACCCGCCTGGCGCAGTTCGGCCAGCGCGGCCCGGGCCGGAATACAGGCCTTGAGCACTGCCCGGGTCTCCACCGCCTCTATCGGCGGCGGCAGCGGGGGCAGCTCGTTATATGCCTGATCCGGACGCCAGCTCATGTTCATTTTCTCATCATTTTTCGACACAATGGCCTCTCAGGACCAGCCTATGTCGATGGGCTCGACACATCAAGCCATCGTGTCGATTTTTCCCCTCATTTTCGACAAATCGGACGATGGCAGCTCTGCGCTGAAAACCCGGGGCAGGCCATCCATGGCCAACCATTCCTGCCAAGACTTGCCGCCCAGCATCGTTATTGTGTAACAATGCGGCCTCCCCTATCCCGAGACTGCGCAGACAATGGAGGGAAACATGAAACGTTTCTTGATGGTCGGGCTGGCCCTGTTCCTGGCGACGGGCTGTGCCGAGGCCAATGGTAATAATGAAGATTTCAATCCCCTGTCCAAGGAGGTTCTGTGGGAAATGGACCGCCTGGGCAGCCCGGTGATTTCGCCGGCGGGTGGCCATGTGGTGGTGCCGGTGACGTCCTATGATGTGGACAGTGACGAAGCCACAACGCATCTCTGGCTGCTGAATGAGGACGGTGAGCGCCAGCGACAGCTCACCCGCCACGAGGCGGGGGGCAGCAATCCGGTGTTCAGCCCCGACGGCTCCTGGCTGGCCTTTACCAGCGTGCGGGGCGACGATGAGCGGCCACAGGTCTACCGCCTGCCCATGGATGCCCCCGGTGAAGCCGAGCAGATCACCGAGGTGCCCACCGGGGCCGGCGGCATCAAATGGGCCGGCGAGCACATCTACTTCGTCAGCAGCATCTGGCCCGATAAGGACTGGGACGAGATGGCCGAGAAAATCCAGGAAGAGCAGGAGGACCCCGTCTCCGCTCACGCCTGGGACGACCTACCCTACAGCTTTTGGGACCACTGGTTGGATGAGGCAAGGGAGAACCATATCTTCCGGATTCCGGCGGATGGCGGCGACATCGAGGCCATTACCCAGCCCACCGGCTTGCAACTGTCCCGCTCCGGAGCCGGTGCCGGCAGCTATGACGTTGCCCCCGATGAATCACTGCTAGCCTTTCAGGCCGACAGTGCCCGGGACGGAGTCAGCCCGGAATACGATCTCTTCTTGGTGACCCCGGGCGATGATGAGGCCCGCAATATCACCGCCGACAATGAAGCGCCCGATAGCAACCCGCTGTTCAGCCCGGACAGCCGCACCCTGGCCTTCACCCGCCAGCATATTCGCGGTTTTTATGCCGACCAGGCACAGCTCATGTTCCACGATGTGGACAGTGGCGAGCAGCGGATGATGACCGAGGACTGGGACCGTTCGGTGTCCGGTCTGATCTGGGCCCCGGACGGCAGCGGCCTGTACGGCGCCATCGACGATGCCGGGACCAACCGCATCTACTTCATTGACGGCGAGAGCGGTGAGCCGCGCGCGGTGACCGGTGATACCAACTTCAGCGGCCTGTCCATCTCCGACGACGGCGTTCTGGTGGCCAGCAACCAGAGCTTCCTTTACCCGCCTCGTACCGTTCGGGTGGACGGCGACAGAGGCGAAGCCAGCCGACTGGACGACTTCAATGATGAGGTTCTGGCCGACGTGGATCTGGGCAGCTATGAGTCGGTGACCTATGAGGGCTACGGCGGCCAGGAAATCCAGATGTGGGTCCACTACCCGCCGGGTTTCGATGAGAGCAAGGAGTACCCGCTCTTCCTGCTCATCCACGGTGGTCCCCACAACGGCATCACCGACGGCTTCCATTTCCGCTGGAATGCCCAGACCTTCGCCTCCTGGGGCTATGTTACCGCCTGGCACAACTTCCATGGATCCTCCGGCTTTGGCCAGGAGTTTACCGATGCCATCAACCCGGACTGGATGACCAAACCCTACACCGATACGGTCAAGGCAGCGGAGTGGTTTGCCGAGCAGCCCTGGATTGACGCCGATCGCATGGTGGCCGGTGGCGGCAGTTACGGTGGCTATCTGTCCAGCGTGCTGCTGGCCAAGGAGCACCCCTTCAATGCCCTGGTGATTCATGCCCCGGTGTACAACCTGTACTCGCAAATGTCGGCGGACTTTGCCGTCCACAGTGAGCGCTTCGGCGACTTCTGGGAGCATGATATTTATGAGCAGATCTCGCCCCATTACCTGGCCGGCGACTTCCACACACCGGCACTGGTCATCCACGGCCAGAAAGACTACCGGGTGCCGGTGGGGCAGGGTTTCGAGATCTTCCGAACCCTGCGTCATCAGGGCATCGACAGCCGCATGCTTTACTACCCGGATGAGAACCACTGGATTCTCAAGCCCAACAACTCCATTCGCTGGTACAAGGAAGTGCGTGACTGGATTGGTGAGTATG
>NZ_SLKM01000156.1:0-8940 GCF_007134575.1 Natronospira sp. | reverse complement strand
TTGGAGGCGTAGGCCTCGGCGACGGCACGGAGCTCGGTGTGTGAACCGAAGATCAGGTCCACCGGGGTGGCGGTCCACTTCACTTCGCCGTTGCTGCGATCGCGGCCGATGTAGACGCCCGGATCGTCGGAGGACTGCTCCCACTGGGTGGACATGTCCAGCAGGTTGACGAAGTACTCATTGCTCAGCTTGCCGGTGCTGTCCACGAACAGGCCGTGCTCCACGTCGTTGGCGTTGGCGCCAAGGGCCCGCATGCCACCGACCAGAACGGTCATTTCCGGTACCGTCAGGTCAAGCAGGTCGGCGCGGTTGACCAGGGCCTCGGTGGGAGAAAGCCGGCTGTCTTCGCGGTAGTAGTTGCGGAAGCCGTCCGCCCGCGGTTCCAGCACGGCAAAGCTTTCCACGTCGGTGTCTTCCTGGCTGGCATCGGTGCGGCCGGGCTCGAAGGGCACCGTGACGTCATGGCCGGCCTCGCTGGCAGCCTGCTCGATGGCCGCCGCGCCGCCGAGCACGATCAGGTCGGCCAGGGAGACGCGCTTGTTGCGGCGCTGACTGTCGTTGAAGTCGTTCTTGATGCCTTCAAGGGTGTCCAGTACCCGGTCCAGTTCCTCCGGGTTGTTAACTTCCCAGCCGCGCTGGGGCTCCAGGCGGATGCGGGCACCGTTGGCGCCACCACGCATGTCACTGCTGCGGAAGGTGGCGGCAGAGGCCCAGGCGGTGCGGACCAGTTCAGCCACGGTCAGGTCCGTATCAAGGATCTCCGCCTTCAGCCGGCGTACGTCGCGGTCATTGATCGGGCGATAGTCGGCCTCGGGGACCGGGTCCTGCCAGATCATGGCCTCGTCCGGGACTTTCGAGCCCAGATAGCGAGAGCGCGGGCCCATGTCGCGGTGGGTCAGCTTGAACCAGGCCCGGGCGAAGGCTTCCTCGAACTCCTCGGGGTTCTCCAGGAATCGCTTGGAGATTTCCCGATAGGCCGGGTCCTTTTTCAGCGACAGGTCGGTGGTGAACATGATCGGCGCATGACGCACGCCCTCTTCGTGGGCGTCGGGCACCAGGTTGGCGGCCTGGCCGTCCTTGGGCACCCACTGGATGCCGCCGGCCGGGCTTTCGGTCTGTTCCCATTCAAAGGCGAACAGGTTCTCGAAGAACTGGTGGGTCCAGCGGGTGGGGTTGGCGGACCAGGCCCCTTCAAGGCCACTGGTGAAGGTGTCGGCGCCCTTGCCACTGCCACACTCGTTCTGCCAGCCCAGGCCCTGCTGCTCGAGCGGGGCGTCGGTGGGTTCGGGGCCGACGCAGTCCTGGGACACGGCGCCGTGGGCCTTGCCGAAGGTGTGCCCACCGGCGATCAGGGCGACGGTCTCTTCGTCGTTCATGCCCATGCGGCCGAAGGTGGTGCGGATCTGTTCGGCGGCAGCGAGGGGGTCGGGCTTGCCGCCCGGGCCTTCCGGGTTCACGTAGATCAGGCCCATCTGGGAAGCGGCCAGGGGACGGTCCAATTCGCCGCCTTCATTGATGCCCTCGCCGTGGCGTTCATCGCCCAGCCAGACGGATTCGGGGCCCCAGTAAACCAGGTCGGGCTCCCAGTCATCGTCGCGGCCACCGGCGAAGCCATAGGTTTCAAAGCCCATGGACTCCAGAGCCACGTTGCCGGTGAGGATCATGAGGTCGGCCCAGGAGAGGCTGCGGCCGTACTTTTGCTTGACCGGCCATAGCAGGCGCTCGGCCTTGTCCAGGTTGACGTTGTCCGGCCAGCTGTTGAGGGGCTCGAAGCGCTGTTGGCCGCCGCCGGCGCCACCCCGACCGTCGAAGATTCGATAGGTGCCGGCACTGTGCCAGGCCATGCGGATGAATAGGGGGCCATAATGGCCCCAGTCGGCCGGCCACCAGTCCTGGGAGTCGGTCATGACTTCTTCGATGTCGCGCTTGACCGCTTCCAGGTCCAGCTCGCTGAAGGCTTCGGCGTAGTCGAAGTCTTCACCGTAGGGATTGGAGCGGGGGTCGTGATTGCGGAGCGGGCTGAGATCCAGCTTGTTGGGCCACCAGTAGTCGGCCGAACGGGGAGGCTGTTCGGCGATGGCGGGGCCCGAGAGGGCGATGGATGACAGCAAGGCTGCTGTCGCCGCCGCCAGGGGCAAGGTGAGTTTATTCATTGCAGAACTCCCTGTTGTTTGTAACGCTGTTGGAAAATCCCCTATAGCCTATTTTTTTCGGAGTAAGCGTTCCAATTGATTGTTGCTATATGGTTGATTGAAATATTTTTGTAATGGGCTGCATCGTGGCGTCGTCGTCCGGTGGAGCCAAAGCCTTTTCATCAAACCCGGGAAGCCTCATGAGCAAAGAGAATCCATCGTCCTATCAGCCCCCTCGCGTCTGGCAGTGGGAAGAGCCGGAGAACGGAGGGCGATTCGCCAGTATCAATCGCCCGGTCGCCGGGGCAACCCATGAGCAGGATCTGCCGGTAGGCCGGCATCCCCACCAGCTCTACTCCCTGGCCACACCCAATGGCGTGAAGGTGACGGTGCTGTTCGAGGAGCTGCTGGAACTCGGGATCAAGGAGGCAGAATACGATGCCCACCTGATCAATATCCTCGAAGGCGAGCAGTTTGGCAGCGGATTCGTGGACGCCAACCCCAATTCCAAGATTCCGGCCATGGTGGACCATAGTAGCGAGCCGGCCACGCGCGTGTTCGAATCCGGCGCCATTTTGCTCTACCTGGCCGAGAAGTTTGAGGCCTTTCTGCCCACCGGCCATGCCGCCCGGACCGAAACCCTGAATTGGCTGTTCTGGCAGATGGGCAGCGCGCCACTTGTAGGCGGTGGCTTTGGGCATTTCTATGCCTATGCGCCGGAATACTACGAATACCCCATCAATCGTTACACCATGGAAACCAAGCGCCAATTGGACGTGCTGGACCGTCGCCTGGCCGATCAGCCTTATATCGCCGGCAAGGAATACAGCATTGCCGACATGGCGATCTGGCCCTGGTACGGGGTGCTGGTTCTGGGGCGGCTCTATGATGCGGCCGAGTTTCTGGCCGTGCATGAATACAAGCATCTGCTGCGCTGGGCACGTCAAATCGATGAACGACCGGCGGTTCAGCGTGGGCGCATGGTGAACCGCATCTGGGGCGAGCCCGAGGAGCAGCTCCCGGAACGGCATGACGCCAGCGATTTCGAGCACCGCACGCAGGACAAGCTGGACCAGGCCAAGTCGGAAAGCTGACAGCGTCGAATCAGAACAAGCCGTGTTAGCCTTTCCGGTCTGTTGATTCAGGCCGGAGGCGAGCATGTATTACGATCAAGCGAAGTCGGGGCTGTTCAAGGGCATGAACCCCACAGTGACCGTGGCATCCCTGGCGGTCATGGTGGTGGCCCTGGTGTTCGGCGCCTTTCATACCGAAACAGTGGCTGGCGTATTGGCCTCGGTGCGTGAGCAGGTCAATCCATTCCTCGAGTGGTATTACGTCTTCGTGGTGGCCCTGCTGCTGTTTCTGATGATCTGGCTGGGCATCGGGCGATACAAGAACGTTCGGCTCGGGCATGACCTGGAGCAGCCCGAATTCGCTTTCTTCTCCTGGGTGGCCATGCTCTTCGCCGCCGGTACCGGGGTGGGGATTCTGTTCTGGGCCGTTGCCCAGCCCATCCTGCAGTTCGAGAACAATCCCTTCGTGGCCGAGGGCATGAGCCCGGAGGCGGCCCAGGTGGCCATGCGCTTGACGTTTTTCCATTGGGGCTTGAATGGCTGGGCCATTTTCTCCTTCGTGGGCCTGGTGCTTGGCTATTTTGCCTTCCGGCGGGACCTGCCCTTGACCATCCGTTCCGGCTTGCAGCCATTGCTGGGCCGGCATTGCCACGGGCCGGCGGGTAACCTGGTGGACACCCTGGCGGCCTTTGCCACCGTCTTTGGCATTGCCACCACCCTGGGTCTTGGGGTTCAACAGATGAATGCGGGGCTTACGCAAGTGTTTGACCTTGCCCCCAGCGTCACGCTTCAGCTTGCGGTTACCTTCGGCATCATGGGGATTGCCACGCTGTCGGTGGTTTCCGGCGTCAAACGAGGGGTGAGGGTGCTTTCGGAGCTCAACTTCTGGCTGAGCGTGGGCGTGGTGTTTTTCCTGATCGGTTTTGGCCCCACCCATCACCTGATTGCCATGACCCTGGAAAGTGCCGGCGCCTATGTAGGCAGTCTGGTCAACATGACCTTCTATACCAATGCTACCCATGACGATGGCTGGCAATCGGAGTGGACGGTGTTCTTCTGGGGCTGGTGGCTGGCCTGGTCGCCCTTTGTGGGCATGTTCATCGCCCGAATCTCGCGGGGCCGGACCTTCCGGGAGTTCGTCATGGGGGTCTTGCTGGTGCCCACCGTGATTACCATGGTCTGGATCGGCCTGTTCGGTGGTACCGCCCTGTATCAGGAGCTTTTCGGCGATGGCGGAATCGTGGAGGCGGTGAACGAGGATGTGGCAACGGCGCTTTTCGTCACCGTTGAGGGCATGGGTCTTGGCCTGTTGGGGTTGATTGTGTCCCTTGGCCTGATTCTATTGATCGGCACCTACCTGATCACTTCCGCCAATGCCGGGACCTTGGTGATCAATACCATTCTCTCAGGCGGTGATGCCGAACCGCCCACGTTCCATCGAATTCTCTGGGGAGTCATTCTGGCATTGTTGACCGCGGTCATGCTGGTGGCAGGCGGGCTGGAGACCCTGCAGTCGGCGGTGATCATGGCCGCCATGCCGTTCTCTCTGATTATCCTCGGCATGGTATTCGGTCTGATTCGCTCATTGCATGCGGAACGCTACGCAGCTCGGGCCGGTGAGCGCTTCGAAGCTCCGCGTGAGCCCTGGGCGGATCTGGACGATGCCGGTGTGGAGCCGACGACCGTGTCCACTGATCAGCTCCACAAGGCCAATTGATCCGAACTGCCGGAACATGGGGAGCGGCCGGGCCTCGATCTGAAACCGTTTGAAGGGCCAGATCGAAGCCCGGCCGGCTTTATCCTTCCGAGACCAGGTCCCGATAGGCGTGCCAACTGGCATGGCCCAACAGGGGCAGGGTCACCGCCAGGCCGATCAGGAAGAACGCGAGGCCGGCGAAGGTCACCACGCTCAATATCAATCCCCATACCAGCATCGGCCAGAAGTTTCTCTGGACCACCGCCAGGCTGATGATGGCCGCTTCCAGTACGCTGGTTCTGGGTTGATCCAGAAGCCGCGGAATGGATACCACGCTGAGCGCAAAGGCCGTGAAGGCCAGCACCATGCCAATCAGGCTCCCGACAATCACCATGGTGATACCGGGGGTGGACAGCAGCAGTTCGCTATAGACCATGCCGGGGCTGTCCAGGACCGGAATATTGGTGCCGAAGAAGAGGGCGAACAGCAGGGTGGCGAAGCGGATCCAGGCGAGCAGGAAGACCATCAGCAACACGCCCAGCAGGAAGATCTGGGTGGTGTTGGTCCGCCAGGCCAGAAAGCCGGCTGACAGGGAGGGTTGCCGCCCTTCTGCCAGATCGCGGCTCATGGTATAGGTACCGACCGCAACAATCGGGCCCATGAGCATGAAACCGGCCACCAGCGGCAGCAGCCAGTACCCCTGGCCGGCGGCCCACAGGCCGAGAATGAGCATCAGGCTGACGCCCACCCAGATCAGGCCATAGGCGAGGCTGCTTTGTGGGCATTGGCGCAGGTCCTGCCAGCCGGCCCTGAGCCAGGACCAGGGCCGATCAACCGGAACGGTATGAATTGTTACCGGATTGCCCCCACCCAAGTCGAGCTTGCCCGCATCTGCTTCGCTCATCTCTTTGTCCTCCATGTTTGCCTGAGACAAGCATAGCAGGCCTGAGACCGGGCAAAAGCAATTTGTGGCAGGGCTCTCAGCCCTCGTCGGTAGCGGTCTCGCGGGACAGGCGCAGGGCTTCTTCGGCCAGTGATTGACGCCGGAAAATCAGACTCAGGCGGCTGCCGCCCAGTTGATACCAGAGTACGGCCGAGCGAATGCCGGCCAGGAGCAGACTGCGGATACGATTGACCACCCGCGGGTTCTGAAGATGACTGTCGTTGCCGCTGACCATGATGCGCGGATGAATCTGGCCGGCGGTTTCGCTATAGGTATCGGCCAGTCCGGCGAAGACATTGTCGTGGTCGCGACCGAAGTGGGCCACGGAGCGCTCGGCATTGTTGATGCCGCTGCCGAGCTTTTCCAGCAGTTGCGGGTTCTTTCGCAGCTTGCGGGCAATGTGCATGACCCCAACGGCGTATCGGGTGAGCATCATGTCCTCATCGGGCACTCGCTCGGTGAGCAGTCGATGGAAAAGGCGCAGGCCCTGGCTCACGGCTTTGATGCCGCCAAAGATTTCTTCGGTCTGTTCAGCGTCTCGGGTGAGCACGCTGAGCACGGCGGTATCCAGGATGGCATTGTCCGTCTGCCCCTGGCGGGCGAGATCATGGACACCTTTCACCGATTGAAACACCCCCGCCAGAGCAAGGACGCGATCACGACGTTTGGACATCAGGCTGTCTCCCGCCTGGGAATGGATGAAGGGTTCTCGGCGCGAATGGCCTGATCAATGACGGCACCCCCCAGGCATTCCTCTCCCTGGTAGAAGACCACGTACTGCCCGGGGGTGACCGCACGCTGGCGATGATCGAATCGCACCGCCAGCCGGTCTTCTGACAGCAACTCGACCTCGCAGGTCTGATCGGCCTGGCGGTAACGGGTCTTGGCGCTACAGCGAAAGGGGAAGTTTGTAGGTGCCTGCAACCAGTGTGGCTGGGCGGCGATCAGGCCGACATGCTGGAGCAGGGGATGATCATGACCCTGCACGGCAATCAGGGTATTGTCGCGGACGTTCTTGTCGGCGACGTACCAGGGCGCATCCGGGTAGCCCGGCACACCGCCGATACCCAGGCCCTGACGCTGACCTATGGTGTAGTACATGGCGCCCTGGTGTTCACCGATCTCTTGCCCGTCCGGGGTCAGGATGGGCCCGGGCCGGGCCGGCAGGTAGTTGCCCAGGAACTGGCGGAAGGCGCGTTCGCCGATGAAGCAGATGCCGGTGCTGTCGCGCTTGGCGTGATTATGCAGACCGGCTTCCACGGCGATTTCCCGGACCCGTTCCTTTTCCAGCTCACCCACCGGGAACAGGGTCTTGGCGAGCGCCTCCGGGTGAATGCCATGGAGGAAATAGGTCTGGTCCTTGTTGCCATCCAGGCCCTTGAGCAGGTGGGCTCCGTACTCGTCACGTCGGACCCGGCAATAGTGTCCGGTGGCAATCCAGTCGGCACCCAGGCGCAAGGCATAGTCCAGGAAGGCCTTGAACTTGATCTCGGTGTTGCAGAGCACGTCGGGGTTGGGGGTTCGGCCGGCGGAATATTCCTCCAGGAAATAGCTGAACACCCGTTCCCGGTACTCGGCGGCGAAACTGACCCGCTGAATCGGGATGTCCAGTTCTTCCGCGACGCGGCGGGCATCCTGAAAGTCTTCGGCGGCGGTGCAATAGCCCTGCTCATCGCCTTCCGCCTCGGCATCCCAGTTGTCCATGAACAGGCCGCGCACGTCATAGCCCTGTTCCACCAGCAGGTAGGCGGAGACGGCGGAATCCACGCCACCGGAGAGCCCGACGACGACGGTTTGTGACTGCTTGTTGCGCATGGGGGTATTTTAACTGTTTGGATGAGGGGAATGCGATTGTGGGGAAAGTTCTGAGTTCCGAGTACTGAGTGCTGGGGAGGCAAATCCGCACTCAGTACTCAGCACTCGGAACTCAGAACTATTCCTCCGGCCAGCCATCGGGAAGATGGCTGAGCGCATCCAGGGGATAGCGTTTGCCGTTCAGGTAGTCATCCACGCAGCGCAGGACCAGGGGGCTGCGAAGGCGGGCCTGTTCGGCGGCGATTTCATCGCGGGACAGCCACAGGGTGCGGACAATGCCGGTGTCCAGGGCCTGGGTGGGGTTGTAGTGGCGGGCCTGGCCGCAGAAGTTGACCCGCAGGAATGTCTTGTCCCCCGAGGCTGTGCGCCAGAGATAGATGCCACTGATGGATTCGGGTTCGAAGTCGCGGGCGCTTTCTTCCTGGACCTCGCGAATGACGGCATCCACGAGGCTTTCACCCGGCTCCAGGTGGCCGGCGGGATTATTGAGCTGGAGTTGGCAGCGGATTTCTTCCTCGACCAGCAGGAAGCGGTCGTTTTCCTCGACGACCGCCGAGACCGTGACATTGGGTTTCCAGGTCATGGCCTAGACCCCCAGCTGCCGGAACTCGGTCTCCGGCTCGCTGCGATCCCACATCTGATCGAAGCGTTGGCGCAGTCGTCGCGCCTGGGTTGGATCATTCGGTGACCAGCGGCCCTCCAGGCGATCGGCCAGGGGGCGATAGAGATAGCCGGTCTCGTCGCTGACGATGAAGGCATCCGCTTCCTCGGCGTCTTCCCGGTGGGGACGGTGCAGGCTGACGTGGGAGCTGACCCGGCGAGCCAGCCGGATCAGACCATGCCCTTCCTTGATGGCGCGGGTAGGGTCCTGACAGATCACCCGCAGGCCGGTGTGGCGGCTGCGGATGACAAGCTGGCGTACGGCCTCCAGGAACTCGCTCTGGTCCAGTACCGCCGGTTCCAGGTCGCGGGTAAATATAAGCAGCTCACGACGCGTGGCCTCGGCCAGTTGCCGGGCGGCCTCCCGGCTGTCGTCACGGTACTCGAGGGAGCCGCCGGTGTTCTGCGGATCATCACTCATCAGGCATTTTCCTCGATCCGGCGGCGCATCATGCGGTGCTGAATGCCGGCCTCGTCGAATTCCGGCCCTTCGGCAACGAAGCCGTAGCGCTCATAGAAACCCAGGGCGACAGTCTGGCCATGAAGGTAGCACTCCGGGATGCCGGCGCTGCGGGCCTCGTCCAGCAGCGCCTGGAGGATGGCGCCGCCGACGCCATGACC
>NZ_SLKM01000104.1:0-8979 GCF_007134575.1 Natronospira sp. | reverse complement strand
CCGAGGTCTGTCTTGCCTTTAATTCTGCTGCTGCTTTTTGTCGGCGTTCCCCTGCTGGAACTTTATCTGCTCATCCAGGTGGGGCAATCCATCGGTGCCCTGTCCACCATCGGTCTTTGCATTCTGACGGCCGTCATTGGCGCTGCCCTGATCCGTCTGCAGGGGATCCAGACACTGTCCCGTGCGCGGCAGAATCTCAACCGGGGCATGGCCCCGGCCATGGAGATGCTTGAAGGTCTGGCGCTGATGATGGCTGGGGCCATGTTGCTGACCCCGGGGTTCGCCACCGATGCCCTCGGCTTCATGCTGCTGGTGCCGCCGCTGCGACGGCTTGCCATCCGCTCGGGCCTGTCCCGCATGCATGTGCAGTATGGCCCGGCCTGGTCCCGGCAGCACACCCCGCAAGACCATCAGCGCACCATTGAAGGGGATTACGAACGCCGCGACTGATCCTCGCCATCCGGCATGGGATCAGGATCAAGGTCTTCATAAGACTCGGGCCTGAATCGCGGTGTACAGATGGCGAGGAAAACAAGCTCCTCACTACCCATGTTGCTGATACGCTGGGCGGTATCGGCAGGTATCACGACGACATCGCCGGGCCCAACCACCTGGCGCTCCAGCCCCGCCACATCCACCTCACCTTCGCCGGACAACACGACATAGCGCTCCGCGATTCCCCGCAGTCGATGCCAGCGTGTGGTCACTCCTGCCGCCACCGCCGCGCGGGCAACGGACAAGGCCGGGTCGGCCTCATTATTGAGCCATTCGCTGATATGGCAGCGCTCCACAAAGTCAAAGGCCTCGGCTTCCGCTGCACGAAAAATCATGGCCTGTTTCGGGTTATGCATGATGAAAGCCTTTTTGTTGTTCAGCCAAACAGGCCGTGCATGAACCAATGATTGCCGCGTCGGTCATGAAAAATCCATAAGCATCGGCCGTCTTCGGAAACGACCCGATAGTAGTCACGGGCAATGTCCCGTCCCTGCCACCAGCCGGTCTCTATTCGCTCCGGCCCCGACACCTTCTGAAAACCCGCCGTGTATTTCAGGGGCTGGGGTTCGGCCAGTAACCACAGGGGACGGTCATCACGTGGATAGGCCTGGCCTCCCCCACCGGGGTCACTCCGGCACCAGCCCTGCTCAGGATGATGCACGGCTCGACTGGCGAGACTGAATACACGCTTGTCTCCCAGGCGGGCTCGAAGTTGTTCCAGCAAGTCCAGCTTGCGAGCGGAATCCCCTGCTTCCATGAAGAGGCCGCGACTCACTGCAACAGCCTGGCGTAGCGGCCCGCTTTGCAGACTCAGCTCAATAACCGGCTCCGGCAAACGAAGTGCTTCCATTCGGATGGCCAACAATCGGCCCAGATGCTTCGGATCACTGCTCCCCCCCAGCAGACGCAAACGTAACCGGCTCGTCTCCCGCCGGTGATGATGACAGCCCAACTCCAGCCATTCCACCTGGCTGTCATGTCGTCGAAGGAAACGGTGCAGTTTTTCCAGCATGCGCTGGGCAGCCTGCATCAGATGGTCAGCATTCCGGGTCTCGGCCGGCAGAAGCATATGATCATGAAAACGGAGCTGGCCCCGCCAGCAGATCCGTGGATCGGGGGCCCTGCCCAGTGCCCGGTCCAAACCGTTCAGGACATCATTGCCCCAGCGCCGGGCAATGCCATCCCTGGGCAGGCGCAGCAGATCCGCCAGACGACGCAGGCCAATGCCGGCCATGCTCCGGCGCGTCTTGTCATTCAGTCTCAGGGGCGCAAGAGGCAGACGCCCCAGGCGACCGGGCAAGTTAGCCGGATTCGTGACCGGTTTCTCATCGCCCATCCGGGCCAGCCATTGGGCCGCCAGCGGTGTGGGGGCAACTGCGGCCATCGCCGTCAGCCCAAGGCCTTCCATGCGCTCAAGCACTTGCGCCTTGAGCACGTCCAATCCGCCAAACAAACGCAAACTACCACGCACCTCCAGTAGCAAGCCCTCTCCCGGCAACACGCTGACCCGGCCTGTGAAATCCATTCCGGCATCCGCGGCCGCGGCCAGACAGGCGCGCTCCCTGGCCGAATCGCGGCGACACAGACTGGGGGCTTTCACCAGAGCCAGAGCGGAGGATAGGCGCATGTCCGTTGAAACACCGGCTTGCCGGGCCCGGGTATTGAGCCCGACGACACGGGCAGCACCGCCTTCACCGGCCACGACCAAACAGGGCCGCTCATCACCGGGGGTCAGCGATTCGATCACCAGATCGGGAAAGTACAGGCAAAGCCAGAGAACGGAATACGTTTTTCGCGACGGCAGGGGCCTGACCACCACGGAAGACAGATGGCCATGCCTGGCCTGCGGTGGCGGCTTCTCCTTAGGCGCTGTGAGCTCGGGGAACAGGGGCAGAGTCATCGGCAACACCCAGTGATTCAAATATTCAGTTCAAGCCCCCCTGTTTGCCCACCCCGAGATTTGAGGATGTCGATATGCAGGCCCGTGCCCGAGGCCTGAAGCAGCAATCTCAAGGCTGCCGGTGAACGACTTCCGGCCGAGGACGGCGGGCGAAAGCGCAGAGCCAGGGCCTGACCGGCCTCGGCGGCCAACTGCAGGCGGCGGGCATGACGGGCCGCGCCTTCACAATGCCAGGCAAGGACGGCGCCGCAGGCACCGGAGCGAAGGGCTTGCTCCACCGTCCAGATCCTTTCTTCGCGGCTATCGGGACGGGTGACAATGCAGCAACCAGGATCAAGGCCCATGGCGGCCAGGGCGGGGGCATAAGGCACATGCGGCGGTGAGACCCAAAGCACCCAGCGCCCGGCACGGCTCACCGACACCAGAGCCGGCATGATCAAGCGCAGCTCGCCGACCCCCCAACGCCCGGCCAGCAGCTCGATCAGCACCCCCGTGGGCCAGCCACCACCAGGCAATACCCGATCCAGCGCCTCGAAGCCGGTGGACAGGCTCGAGGCACCCGAGGCCCCACCCCGCCGCGGCCGAAACACCCGCGGATCCCGCAACAACGCCTCCAGCCCCGACACGCTACACCACCGAAAGCCTGTCACCCCCAGGAAGCACGGATGGGTTCCCGGCTGTGCGATTCCGCGTCTGTGGGCTGCTGATCCAAGGCACAGCACGCAGCACAGTAGCAGCGCTACGGGCAAGTGCTGCACAAATGCGTCTGGAACGCATTTGAACTGCAAGCTCCGCTTGCAGGCCCGAAGGGCGAAGGCCAGGGACGGCCGGAGTAACGCAGGAGCAGCCGTGCTCAAGCGCGGGAGCGTGCCGACGGGGGGCCATCAGTGGTTCCTCCCCCTATTGGATACGGCCGTTGCGGATGACGCCGACCACGACGCCTTCCAGGACCAGGGTCTGGGTCTCCAGATCCACCTCGATGGGCTCAAAGTCTTCGTTTTCCGGCAGCAGCCAGATCTGCTTACCGCGTTGCTTGAAGCGCTTGACGGTGACTTCGTCATCCAGGCGAGCGACCACGATCTGGCCGTTACGCACATCCGTGGCCCGGTGCACGGCAACCAGGTCGCCTTCGAAGATCCCGGCATCCTTCATGCTCATGCCCTTGACCTGCAAAAGGTAGTGGGCGCGGGGCTGAAAAACCTCGGGGTCCATGCGGTAGCGGGTTTCCACATGCTCCTCGGCCAGGATGGGGGTGCCAGCGGCTACCCGCCCCACCACCGGCAGGCCGGGCTCTTCTTCCATCATCAGGCGAATCCCCCGGGAGGAACCGGGGACCAACTCAATGGCCCCGTTGCGGGCCAGGGCGCGCAGATGGGTCTCGGCGGCATTGGCGGAACTGAAACCCAGATGCTCTGATATCTCGGCCCGGGTGGGGGGACGCCCGGTGTTTTCGATAACCTGGCGGATCAGATCCAGCACTTCTGCCTGTCTTGCAGTCAACTCGCTCATTGCCCACCTCCGGATGGGTGTATGGACTGACAGTTACTGTCAGTATATACAGTATTCCGGATGAGGCAAGGGGTAAGGGGTAAGAGGTAAGGGAACCTTCGTACAGAGGTTTCTATAACTTGCGATAGAGGGTCTGGCGGCTGACACCGAGGATGCCGGCGGCCTGGCGCTTGTTACCGTCCACCTGATCGAGGACATAGCGAATATAGCGGTCCTGGAGCTCTTCCAGGGTGGGCAGACTCTGCCCACTGGCCAGGCGATCCATGAGCCCGGCTCGAACCTCGCTGCCGGTGCCGCCGCGGCCATCATCACGGTAGTTGCGGATGCGGGTGGGTAAATGCTCGGTCTGTATCTCGCCGTCGTGGCAGAAGGTCACCGCTCGCTCGACCGCATTCTGCAGCTCCCGCACATTGCCCGGGAAGGGATAACGCTTCAGGGCCTCGACGGCAGCAGGGCAAAAGCCCTGAATATCCCGGCCTTGCTGAAGACTGAAACGCTCCATGAAGCGAACGGCCAGTTGCTCCATATCGTTTTCCCTTTCCCGCAGTGGCGGAATATGCAGGGCGAAGGTTTCCATGCGATAGAAAAGGTCTTCCCGGAACTCTCCATCCGCAACCAGTTGCTCCATATCCCGGTTGGTGGCAGCCACGATGCGGACATCCACCTCGACATCGGACTCACCACCAACAGGGCGGATAACGCCTTCCTGCAGAACCCGCAAGAGCTTGGCCTGCAAATTCATGGGCATTTCTCCAATCTCGTCCAGTAGCAAGGTGCCACCGTCGGATTGGGCAAAGATCCCCTTGTGTCGCCGGGTGGCGCCCGTAAACGCCCCCGCAGCGTGTCCGAAGAATTCACTTTCCAGCAGGTCGGCCGGAATACCCGCACAGTTGACGGCCAGAAAGGGCCCCTGACTGCGCTCGCTTTCCTCATGAATGGCGCGGGCTACCAATTCCTTGCCGGTACCACTCTCTCCGATCACCAGCACTGGTCCACTGGCAACAGCCACACTGCTGATTTCCTTGTAGAGGCGTTGCATGGCCTGACTGTCGCCAAGCATGCCGTGAAAATCGTCACCGCTGAACGCCTCCCGGAATCGCTGCACTTCCGAGCGCAGCCGCCGATTCTCCATGACCCGACTGACGGTCAGCAACAGGTGATCGATATCAATGGGCTTGGTGAGAAACTCGTCTGCGCCTGCCTTGAGGGCCTCTACTGCCTGCTCGATACTGCCAAAGGCGGTGAGAATGACGAAGGATGGAGGATGGGGCATGGCCCTGGCTTCCCGCAAGAGACTCATGCCATCGGCACCAGGCAGCCGAAGGTCGCTCAGCACCAATTGCGGCTGAAGGCGGGCCAGCAACTCGGCACCCTCCTCGGCCGATTCCGCCACTGCCACCTGCCAACCTTCCTCTTCCAGCTCTTCCCGCATCAGGCGTGCCAGAGAGGCGTCGTCTTCCACCACCAGAATATGCTCGGCTTTTGTCATTATTGCTACCATCTCAATCTCGTGTCAGTCCTGGGAAATCCGCTCAGGCAATCCAGCGCTCAACGCCTCACCCACATCTTCTGCACGTCGACGCTGAAACGGCAGCCAGACCATGAAAGCGGCACCACCCAGACGACTTTCACTGACATCGATCCAACCATGATGTTCATTGACGATGCCATGGGCTACCGCCAAACCCAGGCCTGTGCCTTCACCTACTGACTTGGTGGTAAAGAAGGGCTCGAACAAGCGGGATCGGTTCTCCAGGTCAATCCCCTTGCCGTCATCCTCCACCAGAAAGCGGATCCCTTCATCCTCTTCCCGGCAGGACAACCTGACCTGGCTGACCGCTTCAGCCTGAACTGCATTGCGGAGCAAGTTCACAAAAACCTGTTCTATCCGAATCCGGTCGACTTCCACCGTCCGGTCCGGAGTGTCCTCAGAGACTTCAAGGCTGATATCCGAAGCCTCGGCCAATTCACGAACCCGATCCAGACAGCCGCCAAGCAGTTCCCCCGCCGGCACCGGTTTACGCTCCCGGCTGGAGGCACGACCGAAATCCAGCAATTGGCGCACGATATGACTCATGCGCTGGACCTCGCTGCGAACATCCTCCAAATTGCCCCGCTGGCGCTGATCCAGCCCCTCATCTCGCAGCACCCGCCGGGCGCGACCATCAACGACCGACAGCGGCGCTCCCAGCTCATGGGCAATACCGGCGGCAAGGCGTCCAATGGCGGCGAGTTTCTCGGAATGCCGGAGGCGCTCTTCCAGCTCCAACTGGGCACTGCGCCGCTGCTGAATCTCCCGCTCCGCTCGCTCCACTGCATCGAGCATGGTATTGAGGGAACGGGCCAGCATCGCCAATTCACGGGGCCCGTCCATTTCCGCACGCACTCCGCGTTCCCCGCGCTCCACACGGGCCATGGCAGCAGTGAGCCGTCCCAGATGGCGGCCCACCGCGCGGTGATGGCCGAGCATTACCAACAGAAGTACGACGACAGTGCCCGCCAGCAGCCCAGCCAGCATCTGGCGCTGCACCTGGCGCATGTGTTCTTCAAAATCACTGGCACGGCGTGTGACCTGAAGCCAGCCAATAATTTGCCCGGTCGCCTCGTCGGCCAGGGCCACATAATGGGAATAGACATCACGCCCATCGATTTCTTCGTATTGACCGGCATCCTCATCCGGCGTCACGGTAACATCGTGAACGAAATCCGGCTCCTGACGGGGACGTACGGCACCGACGGCGGCGATCTGTTCGCCTTCGGCGTCGTAAACGAAAGCACCATAGACCTGGTCCAGTTGAAACACGGACTCCAACGCCTGATGCACTGAACCACGTCGATCCCGCTCCATGCTGTAGCTCACAGGCAGCCGAATCGCCTGGGCAATCAGCTCGACATCCTCCTGCATGCGCTGCTCGGCCCGCTGCTCCATGGTGGCCAGCACCGCCGTCATGGTCAGCAGCACCGCCACCAACAGTGGGACCACGATGCCAAAGACCAGTCGGGCACGCAGACTGAGGCGAAATCCGGCCAATAGCCGGGACATCCATTGCATGGGATCACCGTTTGCTTGAGCAATGTCTCACATTGTGACATTTTTGGGCCTGTAACTCAGCCCACCGCCCCGTGTGACCTCTTCAGGCCTTCCCCGTTCAGCAACAGCGATGACTTGATACAATGCCAGACCCGTTTCCGGGAGCCAGGCCATGACACCCGACGAACAAGCGATTATCTATTGCATTCAGAACCAGGACAGCAGTGAGCTGGCCAGCTTACTGGCGGCCAACCCGGGCCTGGCCGATACCCGCACGGATGCGGGCGTCAGTGCCCTGATGCTTGCCCTCTATACCGGCCAACGACACCTGGCCCGCAGTATTGCTGCTCACCGGATGGGGCTGGATATTTTTGAAGCATCCGCCCTGGGTGTCCGAGCAGTCATTGAGCGCAGTCTGGAAATGGATCCCGATGCGGTGATGCACATCAGCGCCGACGGTATGAGCCCCTTGCATTTCGCCGCCCGTTTCAATCAGCCGGATATCTGCGGCCTGCTACTTGACCGAGGCGCCAACCCGGACTTTGTGAGTGAAAACCCCCTCGCCTTTACGCCCCTTCACGCGGCCGTGGCAGGGGCCAGCCTGGAGAGTACGGAACTGATCCTGGATGCCGGCGCCAGCGTGGACCGCCGTCAGGGAGATGGCCTGACAGCATTGATGGCGGCCGCCGGAACCGGGCAAATTGAGATGGTTGCCTTGTTGCTTGATCACGGCGCCGATTCCGACGCCAGGAGCGAACAAGGCCTGCGGGCCGCGGAACTTGCCATCGATCAGGGGTTCGACGAAGTCGCGGACATCCTCGGAGCGTGATACAGGTGGACATGTCACAGCGTGCCACACCCTTGAGTGGCCCACAGAGTCCGGCTGCCTGCCGCATGCAAAACACTAACCAACTGAATTTCCTGGATTTCCCCCCAAGTCTCGTCTTGCCGGCAATATCTGGCATGGCATCTGCAAAGAAAAAGGCAGATACCAAAGCGACAGGAGGAAACCATGTCACAACCACTTTATACCCTTCTCGCCACGCTGATCCTTGGTCTGGCAACCAGTCCTTATGCTTTGGCCCAGGATGCGGGGCAAGCCGGACAACAGGCACCTGATATCACACCCGAGGAAGAAGGCGCGGGTGATTTGCCGGAAGTGGACATTGATGTGGATGATGGCGAACTGGAGCGCTTTGTCGAAGCCTATGAAGCCATCGCAGCAATTCGCCGCGACACCGCTGAGCGCGTTCAACAGGCCGACGACAGCGATGAAGCCACGCGCCTCCACAAGGAGGGGCATGACAAGAAGCTATCTGCCATTGAGGAAGCCGGACTCGTACTGGAAGATTACAATGAAATTCTCGGCGCCAAGCGAGCTGACCCGGAAACCCGGGACCGTTTCATGAGCATGCTTGCGGAGTACCGCAGTGATGCCCACTAACGATTGCTGAAACAGGGTATGGTCCACCCTGAGAGGCCCGCTACGGCGGGCCTTTTTTGATCATGAGGCAACGTCCAGACGAGAGCGGTGTTTCAGCATCTCAGCCATCTCATCAGCGGGAACCGGACGACTGAACAGAAATCCCTGCATTTCCTGACATCCTCTCTGACGCAGGAACTGAAGCTGCTCACGCGTTTCCACACCCTCGGCCACGATCCTTAGATTGAGGTTATGCCCCATGTCAATTACCGCTGCGGTAATCGCCATGTCATCGGGGTCATCTGGGATATCGGAGACAAAGGATTTGTCGATCTTCAGCTTGTCGATGGGAAAGCGCTTCAGATAACTGAGACTGGAATAACCGGTTCCGAAATCATCGATACACAACCCGACTCCGAGGCGGCTTAACTGACTCAGCATGCGGACACTTTCTTCCACCTCTTCCATGACAGTACCTTCTGTCAGCTCCAGCACCAGATACTCCGGCGAGACCCCGGAGCCGGCCAGTGCTTGTTGAATATGATTCCTAATATCCCTCCGGCGAAACTGCATGGGCGAAAGGTTCACTGAGACCGGAATAAGTGGGAGACCCTCTTCCTG
>NZ_SLKM01000313.1:0-27438 GCF_007134575.1 Natronospira sp. | reverse complement strand
CCCCGGTGAACTTCGTCCCTATGACTTTACCCGTGAAGATCGCATCGTCCGGGGTCGTCTTCCGACTCTGGAGATGATCAATGAACGATTTGCCCGATACCTCCGAATAAGTCTGTTCAATATGTTGCGCCGTTCAGCCGAAATCTCCGTTGGCGGCGTGGATATGCTCAAATTTTCCGAGTATGTGCATTCCCTCTATGTGCCCACCAGTCTCAACCTGGTAAGAGCAGATCCCCTGCGGGGAACCGCGCTTTTTATCATCGATCCAAAACTGGTTTTCGTGGTGGTGGACAACTTTTTTGGAGGGGATGGGCGTTTCTACACAAAGATCGAAGGTCGTGAGTTTACGCCGGCAGAGAATCGCATTATCCAGATGCTTTTGCACGATGCCTTCAATGACCTGAAAGAGGCCTGGTCACCGGTGATGGACATTGATTTCACTTTCCTGGAGTCCGAGGTCAACCCCCAGTTTGCCAATATCGTCAGTCCGAGCGAGGTGGTTGTTGTCAGTACCTTCACGATAGAGCTTGAAGGGGGAAGTGGCGAGATGCACATCACGATGCCCTATTCCATGATCGAGCCGATCAAGGAGTTGCTGGATACCGGTGTGCAGAGTGATCGAGTCGAGAAGGATGAGCGATGGACTGAGGCCCTCAAGGAAGAGGTCAAGGATGCCAAGGTGGAGTTGTCCGCGACTTTGGCGGAATCCGAGATCTCAATGCGGGAACTCATGAAGTTGAAGGTGGGAGATATCCTCCCGATTAGCCTTCCTGAAGAGGTTGTAGTCATGGCGGAGGGTGATTTGCCCCTTTTTCGGGGCCGATTTGGGATTTCTGAAGGACAGAATGCAGTCCAGATGATCCAGTGGATTCGCAATGAAAAGTCACCCATCCGTGCCAATTTGGGATCAGATAAGAAAGAAGCCAAGACCCGTCGTAAAGGTCAACCCAGGACTGCTGGCAGTGGCGAGAGGAAAGAGAAATGAGTGACGACAAGAAAGACATGACAGAGGACGAACGTCGGCAGCTCGAAGAAATGGAGGCCGCCCAGCAGGAAGGAGAGGCGGCGGACAGTGAGCAGGACGTGGAGAAAGCCAGCTTCGATGAGTTGGGCGAGAACGCTGCCGACAAGGGTTCCGAGGAAGTGAATCTGGATATGATCCTGGATCTCAACGTCAATCTCGCAATGGAGGTTGGGAGAACCAAGATCAGTATTCGAAACCTTCTCCAGCTGAGCCAGGGCTCTGTGGTGGAGCTCGACCGTTTTGCCGGGGAGCCATTGGACGTATTGATCAACGGCACGCTGGTCGCCCATGGCGAAGTCGTGGTGGTTAATGAGAAGTTCGGGATTCGACTGACTGACGTTATCAGCCCGTCGGAACGTATCAAAAAGTTGCGTTGAGGCCAGTCATGCGTCTGATCGCCCTTATGTTCCTGTTTCTTCTGCTTCCAGTCACGGGGCTGGCCGAGTCCAGTGTGGGAGACGAAATTGGTGGGGTGCAGGGGCTGGCGAATGTGGTCTTTTCGCTGATCGTCGTGCTGGCCGTGGTATTGGGTGTGGCCTGGTTCATGCGCCGCATGCCGGGCATGGGTGGTAGTGGCAGTGCTCACATGAAAGTGATTGGCCAGATGCCCCTGTCCACCCGGGAACGCCTGATGCTGGTGGAGGTGGGGAATGAGCAGATTCTGCTGGGTGTCAGCCCGGCAGGGATTCGGACCCTGCATGTACTGGGGAAGCCGCTGGAAAGTCCGCAGGAGCAAAATGAGCCGAGCTTCAAAAAGCGATTGATGGAAACGCTTGGGCGGGGAGGGGCCCAGCAATGATGCGTCTTGCAGTCATGCTGGTGCTGCTTCTGTTTCCCGGTGCCGTCATGGGAACGCCAGGCTTGCCGGCAGTGACCGTGGAAACGGGGGAGGATGGCAGCCAGACTTATTCTGTGACCTTGCAGATTCTGGTGCTGATGACCGCTCTGACGGTCTTGCCGGCGCTGGTTCTGATGATGACCTCCTTTACGCGCATCGTTATTGTTCTTGCCATTCTTCGCCAGGCCATGGGCACGCCACAGACACCGCCAAACCAGGTTTTGATTGGGTTGGCCCTCTTTTTGACTTTCTTTATCATGGCGCCTGTTATCGATCAGGCCTATTCGGATGGGGTGCGGCCGTATCTGGATGGCGAGCTAGCGGCCGAGGCAGCTGTCGAGGCAACCGTTGAACCGGTCCGTGAATTCATGATGGGGCAGGTTCGTGAAAACGATATTGCTACCTTTGCCCGCATGGGGGGGCATGAGAGCTTCAATGGGCCAGAAGATGTTCCCCTTTCGGTTCTGATTCCTGCATTTATTACCAGCGAATTAAAGACTGCCTTCATTATCGGTTTTCTTCTGTATATTCCGTTTGTGATCATTGATTTGGTAGTGGCCAGCACCCTGATGTCCATGGGTATGCTGATGTTATCACCCATGCTGGTTTCCCTGCCATTCAAGATCATGTTGTTTGTGCTGGTTGATGGATGGTCCCTTGTCGTGGGGACCCTCGCCTCCAGCTTCTTTGTTTAGCACCGAAAGACGAGGGGCGCTGTCATGAGTCCAGAATTAGCAGTCACCATTGGTCAGGAAGCTTTGAAAGTGACCGCTATGATCGCGGCGCCCATGTTGGTTTCTGCCTTGACCATGGGCCTGTTGGTCGGTATGTTCCAGGCTGCTACCCAGATCAATGAGATGACTCTCAGCTTTATCCCCAAGCTGCTCGTGCTGGTTCTGTCTCTCGGTGTGTTCAGTTCCTGGATGCTGTCCACCATCATGGATTTTACGATCCGCCTGATTCGCAGTATTCCCCTGATTCTGGGCGGCGGTTGAGGACGCGCTCATGCTGAGCTTCACCGCGGCAGAGATCGGTGGGCTGTTGGGGCAATACTTCTGGCCCTTCTGTCGCGTGGCGGGAATGATCATGGTGGCGCCGGTTTTTGCCACTGCCTTTATTCCCGTACAGATAAGGGTTCTGCTTGCCGTCGCTCTGACTGCAGCCATTGTTCCCATTTTAGAGCCTGCCCCGGCTGTGGAGGTGCTGAGTTTTCAGGGGCTGGTGATAACCCTGCAGCAGGTTCTGATCGGGGTGACCATCGGGTTTCTCGTGCAAATGGTCTTCGACGCGGTTGTTATATCGGGTCAGATCATCGCCATGAGCATGGGTTTGGGTTTCGCCTTCATGGTGGATGCCCAGCGAGGCGTTTCCGTTCCCATCGTCGGTCAGTTTCTTCTGATCATGGCAACTTTGCTTTATCTGACCATGGATGGACACCTCATTCTGATCGAAGTCCTGGTCAATAGCTTCAATAGCATGCCGGTGGGTCAGGCTGGGTTGGTCAGGGATGATATGTGGTCGGTGGTGATGTTTGGGGCAGAGATGTTCAAGGGGGCGGTTCAGATTGCATTGCCGGCTGTTGTCGCCCTTCAGACAGTGTTGATTGCCTTCGGTGTCATGAGTCGGGTTGCACCGACAATGAACCTGTTCGCGGTTGGTTTTCCCGCCGCAATGACGCTGGGCTTCCTGATCCTGATGGTCACGCTTCCCCATATGCAGCCCGCCCTGTTCGGGCTGCTCCAGTCGGCTTTTACCACTGGGCGGGACATCGTCGGGATAAGTTGATTCCCTGGACGTGATGAGGTGTAGATATGGCAGACCAGGGTGAATCCAGTCAGGAAAAAACAGAACAGCCCACACCCAAACGGTTGCAGGACGCCAAGAAGAAGGGCCAGGTTCCTCGGTCACGGGAACTGAGCGCCATGCTGGTGATGATCACCGGCGCTGTTTTCCTGCTCGCCTATGGCGGCACCATGATCAGTGGTGTCGTGGATATTCTTCGTGGCAGTCTTCAAGTGGATCGGGAGGTGATCCTGAACCCGGGGGATATATCCAATTATTTCCGTCTGGCTGTGGTGGAGGGTGTGCAGGTGGTGCTCCCCATCATGGTGGTTCTGTTTGTGGCTGCAGCCGCGGCCCCCACCCTGATTGGTGGTTGGTCCTTCAGTCTTCAGGCGATCCAGCCCAAGTTGAGCAAGCTCAACCCTGTCAGTGGTTTTAAAAGGATCTTTGGTGCCAAGGCGGTTATTGAGCTCCTCAAGGCCATCGGCAAGTTCGGGTCGGTGGCGGTGGTCGCAGCCGTGCTGTTCTGGTTGATGCAGGATCGCTTTCTGGCCCTTGCCTCGGTGCCCATGCCCCGGGCCCTGTTCGAGGCCGGTGGCCTGGTTGCCTTCTGTTTCCTGGTTTTCAGCACCACGCTCATTCTGATCGCCGCAATTGATGTGCCATTCCAGATTTGGGATCACCAGCGCAAGCTGAAGATGACCAAGCAGGAGGTCAAGGACGAGTTCAAGGAGACCGAGGGCAAGCCGGAAGTCAAACGCAAGATTCGTGAGACCCAGCAGGAGATGTCCCGGCGGCGGATGATGGAAGCGGTTCCCAAGGCGGACGTCGTGGTCACCAACCCCAGCCACTATGCCGTTGCCCTTCGCTATGAACCCAACCGTTCTGAGGCGCCCCGCGTGGTGGCGAAGGGGACAGACCGGATTGCGCTGCGAATCCGGGAAATTGCCAGCGAATATGAGGTCCCAATCCTCGAAGCTCCGCCGTTGGCCCGGGCTTTGCATGCCACTACGGAGCTGGGCGACGAAATCCCGTCACGTCTGTATCGATCGGTGGCGGAAGTGCTGGGCTGGGTTTACCAGCTTCGTCGACAGCGCAGTCGGGGCGGACCGCGCCCGAGGCAGCCCAATCCGGATGTGGATGCGGATCTGGATCCGGACAACGAACCAGATAACTAGGGGAGCAGAGCTGAAGCATGGCCACCAGCACTCAGGCAATGATCGGAGAAGGCTTCCGCAGCGCATTGCGCTCGGGCTTGGGTGTCCCGATCCTGTTGATCGCCGTGCTCGCCATGGTGATCGTGCCTTTGCCGCCCATTGCCCTGGACATGTTCTTCACCTTCAACATCACCCTGGCCCTGATTGTGATCATGGCGGTGATCTACATTGCCCGTCCCCTAGACCTGGGTGTTTTCCCCACTGTCCTGCTGGGGGCAACGGTTTTACGACTGGCGCTCAATATCGCTTCCACTCGGGTCATTCTGCTGGAAGGCCACACCGGTACAGCGGCGGCCGGTCGGGTCATTGAATCCTTTGGTGAGTTCGTGGTGGGCGGCAACTACGCCGTCGGTCTGATCGTGTTCACCATTCTCGTCATCATCAACTTCCTGGTCATTACCAAGGGCGCCACCCGCGTATCCGAAGTCACCGCTCGCTTCACCCTGGATGCCATGCCAGGCAAGCAGATGGCCATTGATGCCGACCTCAACGCCGGCCTGATCACTGATGATCAGGCCCGAGAGCGTCGCCAGGAGATTCGTGAAGAGGCGGATTTCTACGGCTCCATGGACGGTGCATCAAAGTTCGTGCGGGGGGATGCCATTGCCGGCATCCTGATCATGCTCATCAATATCGTCGGTGGCCTGATCATCGGCACGGTCCAGCACAGCCTCAGTCTGGCCGAAGCCGGTCGTAACTATACCCTGCTGACCATCGGCGATGGTCTGGTCGCCCAGATTCCAGCCCTCCTGCTCTCCACCTCGGTGGCTGTGATCGTCACCCGAATGTCACGCAGCCAGGACATGGGCGATCAGATATTGATGCAGCTGGTGGGTAACGGCCGAGTTCTGGCGGTCTCCTCAGGGGTGTTGTTTGTACTTGGTGTCGTCCCCGGTATGCCCAATCTCCCGTTTCTGCTCCTGGCGGCGGTCACTGCCTATCTCGCCTGGCGGGTCCAGCGCAAGGGTGAAGTGGTGAGTGGCGAGCCGCTGGAGGAGGAGACCAGTCACCAGCCTTCCGGTCGCGGCAAGAGCAAGGAAAAGTCCGAGTCCGGTGGTCGCACGGTGGCGCCCGGCGGTGAAGAACTGGGTGAGCTGCGCTGGGAAGATGTAACCCAGAACGACCTGTTGGGGCTGGAGGTAGGGTATCGATTGATTCCGTTGGTGGATCGCAAGCAGGGTGGTGAGCTCATGACCCGCATCCGCGGGGTGCGCAAGAAGCTCTCTCGCGAGCTGGGTTTCCTGATTCAGTCGGTGCATATACGGGATAACCTGGAAATGCCGCCCAATCACTATCGACTGACGTTGATGGGGGACCCGGTGGGTGAGGCGGAGATCCATCCCGACCGGGAGCTGGCGATCAATCCCGGTCAGGTCCACGGCAAGATCCAGGGCCTTGAGACCCGCGACCCCGCCTTTGGCCTGGAAGCCGTCTGGATCGAGCCAGAGCAGCGGGACAACGCCCAGACCCTGGGTTACACGGTAGTGGATCCGGCCACCGTGGTGGCTACCCACCTGAGCCACATCATTCAGACCCACGCCCACGAGCTGCTTGGCCACGAGGAAGTCCAGAAGCTGCTGGACATGCTCAAGCAAAGTGACAAGCGGCTGGTGGAAAGCCTGGTCCCGGACATCATGCCCCTGAGCCGGGTGGTCAAGGTCCTGCAGCGGCTGCTGGAAGAGCGGGTGCCCATTCGTAACCTGCGGGCCATTGCCGAAAGCCTGGCCGAACACGGCACCACTACACAGGATGCGGAAGAGCTGTTGACCCAGGTCCGAGAGGCCCTGGCCCGCACTATCGTTCAGGAGGCCGCCGGAAGCCGCGAGGAGTTGCCGGTCATTACCCTGGACCCGCAACTGGAACAGATATTGCAGGATGCTCTGCGCCAGGGCGGCAGTGGTGCCATCGAGCCCGGCCTGGCGGAAAGATTGCAGCAGGGCCTTTCAGAGGCCGCCGGCAAGCAGGAAAACCTGGGTGAGCCGGCGATTCTCCTGGTCTCGCCCGGCATTCGGGGATGGCTGGCGCGTTTCCTGCGCCAGGCGGTGCCGGGCCTGAATGTGCTCTCGTACAACGAAGTGCCGGATAGCCGCAAGGTGAGACTGGTGGCATCCATCAGCGGCCAATAAATGTGGAATCAGTGAACTGACGGGGGCCTGGGGCCCCACTCACAACCGGGATCAGACACCGCATTGGTGCAGGTACGCCGGGAGGAAAGTCGATGAAAATCAAACGCTTTGTGGCACCAGACATGCGCTCCGCCATTCGCCAGGTGCGCGAGGACCAGGGGCCCGATGCGGTAATCCTGTCCAACCGCAGCATCAATGGTGGCGTGGAGATCATTGCGGCTGTTGATTATGACGAGGCTCTGGTCAGTCAGGCTCTGGGCCGGTCGTCTGCCGGCAGCCGCAGCGGCAAGCCCGCCGAGCGTCGGAAACCCGACATCGAAACCCGTGCCCGCCTGGCAGCCGCCGCCTACGACGACGGTGCACCCCCGGTGAGTGAGGAGGAAGACGAGCGGGAGTGGCTGGGTGGTTTTGACGAGGCCCTGGAGGCAGCGATTGGGAGTAGCCCAGAGCAATCAGCTGAACCACAGGCGAGGCCGCGCCCGCGGACTGCGGAGCGCCCCCCCGCGGAGACTCCGTCCTATCAGGTCGATAGCAAATTGGAAGGCTTTGAAGAAGATCGCCTGCCATCGCCGGAGTCGGCCCGAATTGTTTGGTCACAGGAGCCCAACCTGATGGAGGTGCGGCGCGAACTGTCCAGCGTCCGCAACATGCTGGAAAGCCAGTTCTCCAGTCTCGCCTGGGACCGACTGGCCCGTGAGCGCCCGCTGAAGGCGAGCATCCTGCGTGAACTCAGTAGCATGGGCATCGAACCCGACCTGGCGCGGGATATCCTGCGCGATATGCCCGTCACCGAAGACCCCCAGCAGGCCTGGCGTCTGCCGTTGGGCATGCTCGCCCGGCGGATTCCGGTGGGGGAAGACCGGATTCTGGAGAAGGGCGGCCGAATTGCCCTGGTGGGCCCCACCGGGGTTGGCAAGACCACCACGATCGCCAAGCTGGCCGCGCGCTTTGCCCTTCGCCATGGCAAGCGGCATGTGGCCCTGATCACCACGGATCACTATCGGGTGGGTGGTCAGGAGCAGCTCCATAGTTACGGTCGTATACTTGGAGTGCCCGTCTATTCCATTAGCAGCGCCGAGGAATTGCGCGAGACCCTGCTGGAGCTGGAGAATAAGCGCTTGGTGCTGGTGGATTCCGCGGGAATGAGCCAGCGAGACAGTCGGATCCCGGTGCAGCTGGACATGCTGCGTCAGGTGGAGGGTCTGCGGTTGTCGGTGAATCTGGTGCTGTCCGCCGGCAGCCCGGCGCCGACTCTGGAGGAAACGGTGCGCGCCTATTCCTCGGTGGGCCTGGACGGTTTGATGCTCACCAAGCTGGATGAAGCAACCGGTCTGGGCGGGGCCCTGTCGGTGGCAGTTAGACATAATCTGCCCATTGGCTATATCACTGATGGGCAGCGGGTACCGGAAGATATCCAGCCCGCTCGCAGTCACCGCCTGGTGAGTCGGGCGGTGCAGCTGCAACGGCATTGGCCGGGGCAGGTTGACGAGACCGAACTGGCGGCCCGATTCGGTGGGGTGGCCGCCGACTCTATAGCGTGACAGGAGTGCTTTGATGGATCAGGCAGCGGGACTGCGACGTATGGCCAACCCCAAGCCGGTGCAGGTGATTGCGGTCACTTCCGGCAAGGGTGGGGTGGGAAAGACCAATATTTCCGTGAATCTGGCCACTGCCATTGGTATGAGCGGGAAGCGGGTGCTGCTCTTTGATGCTGACCTGGGGCTGGCCAATGTGGATGTGGTGCTCGGCCTGCAGCCAAAGCTGAATCTGTCCCATGTCATTGACGGGCAGTGTGAGCTGTCGGAGATATTGCTTGATGGCCCGGCCGGCATGAAAATCGTTCCTGCCTCGTCCGGAACCAAGCGCATGGCGGAGCTGACCCCAGCCGAGAATGCCGGTTTGATCCGGGCTTTCAGCGAATTGGGCGAAGATCTGGACGTGATGATTGTGGACACCGCGGCGGGCATCGCCGATGGGGTGGTGAGCTTCACCCAGGCTGCCCAGCATGTGATTCTCGTGGTATGCGACGAGCCGGCGTCCATCACCGACGCCTATGCCATGATCAAGGTATTGTCACGGGAACACGGTATCCGCCATTTCCGCGTTCTGGCTAATATGGCCCAAACGGCGCATCATGGGCGTACGCTCTTTGGCAAGATTGCCAAGGTGGCCGAACGCTTCCTGGACGTGAATCTGGAATACATGGGCGCGGTGCCTTTCGATGAACAGCTGCGCAAGGCAGTGCAGAAGCAGAATGCGGTGGTGGAAAGTTTTCCCCGTAGCCGCGCTGCCCTGGCATTTCGCAATCTGGCCGAAGAGGTCGGACGCTGGCCCTTGCCGGAAGGGCCCCGTGGAAATCTGGAATTCTTTGTCGAGCGCCTGCTGGGTGGCGAAGCTGATACGGGCACCGGAGGTGGACGAATCGCATGATGGATGCCTCCTCACGTTATGAACAGGTTCGTGCCTCGGAGCCGGATGATCTGGTCCTCCGTCACGCCGGCCTGGTCAAACGTATCGCCTATCACTTGGCGGCTCGCTTGCCGTCCAGTGTTGACGTGGAGGATCTGATCCAGGCAGGGATGATCGGCTTGCTGGAGGCCGGGCGACAATACAGCGATCAGCATGGTGCCACCTTCGAGACCTATGCCGGAATCCGCATCCGCGGTGCCATGCTTGATGAGATTCGCAAATCGGATTGGACACCCCGTTCGGTGCATCGAGCCTACCGGGAAATCAGCGAGAAGATTCGGGAGATTGAGCACCGCACCGGACGTGATGCTCGTGACGTTGAGGTCGCCGAAGCGGCGGGGATGAGCCTGTCTGATTATCATCGGGTGATGCAGGACGCGGTCAGTTGTCGACTTTTCAGTCTGGATGAGCTTCAGCCGGATTCACCCGATGGCAGCCTGGGGAGTACCACCAAGGCAGATGATCCCGGGGCCCGGGCCGAGTCTGAAGGTTTCCGCCGAGCTCTCGCTGAGACGGTTGCCGGATTGCCGGAGAAGGAACGATTGGTCATGTCCCTGTATTATGAGCAGGAGCTTAACCTGCGGGAGATTGGTGAGGTCCTGGGGGTGACCGAGTCACGAGTTTGCCAGATTCATGGCCAGGCGCTGACTAGAACTCGGTCTAGAATGGATGAATGGCTGCAATAGCAGCACTGTTAATGGTTTTGACGAAAGTTTACGGAAACGCGCGCGGGAGGTTGGCTTGGACAAGAACATGAAGATTCTGGTGGTGGATGATTTTTCCACCATGCGGCGAATCATCAAGAATTTGCTTCGAGACCTGGGCTTCAACAATACCCAGGAGGCCGATGATGGCAAAACCGCCCTGCCCATGCTGCGCAACGGCGACTTTGACTTCGTGATCACGGACTGGAACATGCCGGGCATGACCGGACTTGAGTTGCTGAAAGAGATCCGGGGTGATGAGAAGTTGAAGTCCATGCCGGTGCTGATGGTCACGGCCGAAGCCAAACGGGACCAGATCGTTGAAGCGGCCCAGGCCGGTGTCAATGGCTACATTATCAAGCCCTTCACGGCAGCCACCTTGAAGGAAAAGACGGAGAAGATCTTCGAGCGCCTGGAAGGCTGACGGAATTCAGACTGTCGCCAGCAATGGTTTGCCGAAGGGGAAAATATGGCTTTCGACGATGATAAACGGTCCAGCGAATACAAGGAGCGTCTGCACTCCATGCTTCAAGCTTTGGAGGCGGGTGACGAAACGGTATTCAATCGGGAACTGGACGAGTTGACCCATATCCGCGAGAAGGAACTGTTCGTGGAGGTGGGCAAGCTGACCCGTGAACTGCACGATGCCTTGAAGAGTTTTCGCCTGGATTTCCGTCTTGCAGAGTTGGCCGAGAAGGAGATGCCTGATGCCCGTGACCGCCTGAATTATGTGGTGGAAATGACCGAGAAGGCGGCTCATACCACACTTGAGACGGTGGAGCGACTGCTGCCCGAGGCAGAGACCCTGGGTAGTGGGGCCCAGACCCTGTCGGCCGATTGGCAGCGCTTCATGAGGCGGGAGATGGATGCGGATCAGTTTCGTGAACTGGCCCACCGGCTCCAGCCCTTCCTGACAGCCACGGGGGAGCGGGCCGAGTCCCTTCGCGGCGGCCTGACCGAGATTCTGATGGCCCAGGAATACCAGGATATTACCGGCCAGATCATCAGTCGCGTGATCACTTTGGTGCAGGAGCTGGAAGAGGGCATGGTGGACCTGCTCAAAATGGCCGGTGGCGCGCAGCTCAAGTCCGAGGGCGATGCGGCCGTTAAGGATAAGGACAAGGCAAAACGGGATGACCAGAAGGGGCACGGACCTGCCATGCCTGATGCCAAGGGTGGCGACGTGGCTCAGGGGCAGGACGAAGTGGATGACCTTCTGTCCAGCCTGGGATTCTGAACGCTCGGCTGGCCGGTGGGACCACCCGGGTGGCCACCGGGGAAAAGGACCATTGAGGCATGTTGACGAGCGGAGAGATGCATGAGCTTTGACGGCGACCAGGAATTGCTGGCCGATTTTCTGGTGGAGGCCGGTGAGATCCTGGAGGAGCTGGGTGAGCAGTTGGTCGAGCTGGAACAGCGTCCTGACGACCGTGACATGCTCAACACCATCTTCCGGGGCTTTCATACCATCAAGGGCGGGGCCAGTTTTCTCGGCCTGCGGGAGATGGTGGACCTCTGCCACAGTGCCGAGGACGTCTTCGATGTGCTTCGGGAAGGGAAGATCGCCGTATCCCAGGCCTTGATGGACGACGCCCTCAGCGCTCTTGACTGGCTGCAGACCATGTTTGGTGAGTTGCGCGAGGGGCAAGCCCTGTCCCGCCCACCCCAAGCTCTCATCGACTCCCTTCGTGCCCAGATTGACGGGGGTGTGGGCGATCCCCAGCAGGCTGCGCCGGCGTCGGGCGGCGGAGGGGCAGTGGTTAATGACGGTCAGAAGGCGCACCGCGACCCCACCGACGAGGAATTCGAGGCCATGCTGGCAGCCGGAGAGACGCCTTCCGACGAGGTTCGGGCTCCGTCGGATCCGGGCCCTGCAGGTGATGAGATTTCCGAGGATGAGTTCGACAGCCTGCTCGATGAACTGCATGGCCCGGGCAAGGCGCCGAAGCCTGCTTCGGGGTCAGATCAATCCGGTTCCGATGAGATTGACGAAGACGAGTTTGAATCCTTGCTGGATGAACTGCACGGCAGTGGCGCGCCTCCAGGCGGTGGAGGCAAGGCCGACAAACCCAAGGAAGGCGACACCCAGCCGGCGGAAGGCGGTGACGATTTCATCAGTGATGACGAGTTCGAGTCGCTGATGGACCAGCTCCATGGGCCCGGGGGCGCCCCTGGCGAAGGGGCTCGAGAGGACGCCGGCAAGCCGGAGCCTCGCAAGCCCGCCCCGGCTGGCAATGCCGACACTCGGGAGGTCCCACCGTCCGAGAGTGCCGCCTCGACCCCGAGTCAAAAGGAGGTCAAGAAGCCCGAGACGCGGGCGCCGGCCAAACCGGCCAGTCCGGCGGCCGCGGCCATGTCGGCGGAAACCACTGTGCGGGTGGATACCAGCCGGCTGGATTCGATCATGAATCTGGTCGGCGAGCTGGTCCTGATTCGAAACCGGCTGGTGACCCTGGGCGGAAATACGGCCCAGGACGAGGCGACGGCTACCGCTGTTGGCGAACTGGACCTGGTTACCTCCGATCTTCAGGGCGCGGTCATGCAAACGCGGATGCAGCCGGTTAAGAAGGTATTCTCCCGCTTCCCTCGCGTGGCAAGGGATCTGGCTCGGAATCTCGAGAAAAAGGTTCAACTGGAGCTCAGAGGCGAGGAGACGGACCTGGACAAGAACCTGGTGGAGGCCCTTGCCGACCCCCTGGTTCATCTGGTTCGCAATGCCGTCGATCACGGTATTGAGTCACCGGAGGTGCGGCGTCATGCGGGCAAGCCCGAGGCGGGCACCGTACTGCTGTCCGCCGAGCAGGAGGGAGACCAGGTTCTGCTGACCATCAAGGATGACGGGGGCGGCATGGATCCGGAAGTCCTTCGTCGAAAGGCCCTGGACAAGGGCGTGATCGACGAGGATGAAGCGGAGCGCCTGAGCGACAAAGAGGCGTATAACCTGATTTTCCGTCCGGGCTTCAGCACCAAGGAGCAGATTTCCGATGTCTCCGGTCGTGGCGTCGGCATGGATGTGGTCAAGACCCGGATTTCCCAGCTCAACGGCACTATTGAGATCGATTCGGCCAAGGGGCGTGGGTCTGAAATCCAGATTCGTGTACCCCTGACACTGGCAATCCTGCCCACCTTGATGGTGACCCTGAATGCTTCCATCTTTGCCCTGCCGCTGTCCAATATCCGGGAAGTCATCTATTTGGAAGACGAAGCCGCTCATCGGGTGGATGGACGGCGGGTAATTCGTGTGAGAAACCGGACGCTGCCACTTGTCTACCTACAACAGTGGCTGACCGGCGAGATGCCAAGCGAGATCGGTCAGCAAAGCCAGGTTGTGATCGTGGAAGTCGCCGGTCAGCAGATGGGGCTGGTGGTGGACGACGTGCTGGGTCGAGAGGAGGTCGTGATCAAACCGCTGGGAGCCTATCTTCGCGGCATGTCAGGTTATGCCGGCGCAACCATCACCGGTGATGGGCGTATTGCGCTGATTCTTGACGTCCCGATTCTGGTTAAATCCTATGGCAGTGAAAGACGCAAGGCGTCATGAGCGTGAGGTCTGACTGACATGGATATCCTCACATTATTGGGCATCATTTTTGGAGCCATCGCCGTTTTCGGTGGCGTGATTGCCAAAGGGTCCGAGGTAGCGGCTCTCTGGAACGCGGCAGCTTTCGTGATTGTCATCATCGGTACCTTCGGGGCAATGATGCTGCAGACCCCAATGCGAGGTCTGATGAGAGCGGTGAAGATCTTTGGGTGGCTGTTCAAGCCGCCGACCGAAGACCGACAGGCGCTGATTCAGAAGATCGTTGACTGGAGTCAGGTTGCCCGCAAGGAGGGCCTGCTCGGTCTTGAAGCGGTTGTGGAGGAGGAAAAGGACGAATTCACCAAAAAAGGCCTTCAGTTGCTGGTTGACGGCGGTGAGCCGGATGTTATCCGCAATATTCTGGAGGTGGATCTGGACGCCACCGAGGAATATGACAAACAGGGCGTCAAGGTTTACGAAAACCTGGGCATCTATGCGCCTACCCTGGGTATTGTGGGGGCCGTGATGGGCCTGATGGCGGTGATGCAGAATCTGGCCGAGCCGGACAAACTGGGCCCCGGGATTGCGGCAGCTTTTGTGGCGACCATCTACGGCATTGGCTCTGCCAACCTGCTGTTTCTACCCATGGCGGGCAAGCTGGATCGGGCCATCAAGGACCAGACCCAGACTCGGGAAATGTTCATCGACGGCCTGATCTCCATTGCGGAAGGGGAAAACCCCAGAAACATCGAGACCAAGCTACAAGGTTATCTAAATGGCTGACCGAATTCATCAGCCAGGCGTCACACCCCACCCCTGAGGTGGGAGGCAGGTTGTCATCATGGCGCGAAAAAAGAAAGAAGAGGAACACATCAACCATGAAGCATGGGCCATTCCCTATGCTGACATGCTGGTGTTGTTGCTCGCCTTTTTCGTGGTGATGTATTCCATCTCATCGGTGAATGAAGGCAAGTACCGGGTGTTGTCGTCTTCCTTGCAGGCGGCTTTCCGTGGTGAGCCCATGCGTATTCAGCCGGTCAGTTTTGGCGAGCGTGAGCGGGGTACGGCTGATGCGGTCTTAGACCTGGATGTCATGATGGACGATCCGGGCATGGTTCATTGGGAGGACGAGGGTATTTTCCTCCCAAGTGGCATGGATGATGGTTTCCCAGCGGCCAGCGAAAGCATGCGCGAAGGACTGGAGCAGATCGCCGACGAAATGCGTGATGCCATGTCTGCCCTGATTGACGAGGATTTGGTAGAGATCCGTGGATCGGAGTTCTATATCGAAATCGAGATCAAGGCCGATATTCTCTTCCCCAGCGGGGTGGCGGAATTGTCGCCATCGGCACGTCCCATACTTGGCCAGGTTGCCGAGGTTCTTGAGCCTTTCCCCAATCCCATACAGGTGGAAGGCCATACGGACAATGTGCCGATTGACACCGAGCGCTTCCCGTCCAACTGGGAATTGTCGGCGGGTCGGGCGGCCAGTGTGGTGCATCTTTTTCGGGACCAGGGGATCGAGCCCATGCGGCTCGCGGTGGTTGGACTGGGGGAACATCGGCCCATTGCGAGTAATGAGACGGCGGAAGGACGAAACCGTAACCGTCGGGTGGTATTGACTGTTCTGGCCGATCCCCGATTTCAGCAACGCTGGTTCGTAGAGGATGGCGCAGAAGGTGAAGCCGCCGGATTCGATGATTTGGGTGAGGAACTCCAACTGTTTGAAGATGATGGCGATGTGGCGGCCGAGGGAGAGGACTGATGTCCATCTGGGCAGTAGCCAATCAGAAGGGTGGGGTAGGCAAGACCACCACGGTGATCAGTCTGGCGGGGTCATTGCGCCGGCGTGATCGCCGTGTTCTGGTGATTGACCTGGATCCCCATGCCTCTCTGACAAGCTATCTAGGCCTGGATCCCGAGAGTACCGATGACGGTGTGTTTGCCCTCTTTCAACATGCTGCCGGTGAACAGGCGGCGGGTCCCGGACGGATCCGTTCAGCGGGTGAGGACGGTATCGACATACTGCCGGCCAGTCCTTCCCTTGCGGTACTTGATCGTAAACTGGGTACTCGGCAAGGCATGGGGGTGATCCTGCGTCGAGGTCTTCGCACCCTGGCCGCGGATTATGATCATGTACTGCTGGACTGTCCGCCCATGTTGGGCATCCTGATGGTCAATGCCCTGGCAGCTTGTGATCGCTTGGTTATCCCGGTTCAGACGGAGTTTCTAGCCCTTAACGGGCTGCGCCGCATGTTGCGCACCCTGGAAATGATCGGGCGCTCACGGGGGCAGGTGCCCGATTACCTGATTGTACCTACCCAGTTTGATCGTCGGACCCGCGCATCAGCACAGAGCTTGTATACCCTGCGGCACGAGTTTGACCCGCATGTCTGGGCCCAGTACGTTCCGGTGGATACTCGCTTTCGTGAGGCCAGTCAGCTGGGGCGCCCCTTGACCACGCTGGAGCCCGCTTCACGCGGCGCCCAGGCCTATGATGCGCTCTGTCGTCAGCTGTTGGAGATGGAACAGACGCCGGCAAGGGGGATGGCATCATGAGTCAGGGAGAACAGCCACTTGCACGGTATCTGGAAGACATGCTGACCGAGCCGGAAGCTGACAGCCCGGCGGAAAGCGTGGTTCAGCCGCCTGCGGCGGTGGAACCCGAGCCTGAACCAGTGCCGCAGCCCGAGCCGACCTCTGGTTCTGAAGAGGCAGTGACGGAGGAATGGTGGGGCTTTGGCGTGGCCCACCTGATTCTGGTGGTTTCTGGTAAGGAGGTGGCCGCTGTGCTGGAAGCCTGCCCGCCAGGGCTGGAGTTGGCGGACGGCGTGATGGATCAGGGAGAATATCGCCTTGATGGTAGTTCTCGGCGCCTGGTGGATCCGGCAGCTCTGATTCTGCCGCCGGAGCAGCTTGACCGACTGCCGCCATTGGAACAGCGGGCCCAGGGCTTGATTCACCTCAAGCGGGAGGGTCTCAGCCTGATTGCCGGGTCCGAGCCCATGCCGGTTGCCCTGAGCGGAGACGAGATTCGCTGGCGTGAGACTTCCGGCAGCCGAGCATGGATGGCCGGTACCGTGATGAGTCGTGGCATGGTAGTGCTGGATGTGGCGGGTATCATGGCAGTCCTGAGTGGAGAGGGTGACTAGAATGGCTGAAGCAGCAGCCCGCAAGGGTCGCCGACGTAAGAGCGGCAAGAATGGAAAGAGCCCGGAGCGCTTGCAGGAAGCCCGCGAGCAATGGGTGACCTTCCGCTTGGGGCGTGAAACCTATGGTCTGAAGGCTCTTCACGTCCAGGAGATACTCAAGGCTACCGAGATCTCCCCGGTTCCCGGTGCGGAGTCATTCGTTCTCGGAGTGATCAATCTGCGCGGCAACATCGTAACCGTGATTGATACCCGCAAACGCTTCGGCTTATCCGAGCCCGAGGCGGAAGGGGTTCGCCAGATCATTGTGGTCGAGGTTGATGAGCATGCCCTGGGATTGCTGGTTGATGATGTGGATGAAGTCGCCGATGTGCGCCCGAGCGAGATCGAACCACCACCGCAGTTCGAATCGGACCAGGTAGCGCGCCATATTCAGGGTGTGGTTCGTCGCGACAGCGGGCTAACGGTCATGGTTGATGTTCGTCGCCTTATGCCCAGTCAGGAAAAGGCCGCAGGGGCTGGCTGATATGGCGGCCGATGAAGTCACTCCCACCAGTGGTATCCGTGCCACTGCCCCGACCCGCCGGGAACTTGATGATGAAGAACGTCGGCGTCGGGAAGAGGAACGTCGTCGCCGACGTGAAGCGCTGGCCCGCGCCCAGGCGGAAAAGGGTACCCGGGAGGAGTCCGAGAGCGAAGGGACGGCCAGCGATCAGACCAAGGCCTCGTCCCGCCAAAGGGATGACGATGACGATGATTCCAGCCGGCACATCGATGAATATGTTTGAGGTCTTGCCAGACTGCGGGTGTCCCTGTGCAGTTTGACCCCTTGGTGTGGCTCGCGGGTGGCGCCATTGGCGTGTTGGGCCTGGGCCTTTGCCTGGCCTGGCTGGGCCTGCGCCGCCTGATGGCGGCTGAGCGCCTGGTTCGAGATTTGCGCCAGGAGGTCAGATCCCAACTGCGGGAAGCGACAGAGCTCAAGCCTCTGGTCTTGCAGATGGGGGAGCGCCTGTCGGCGGTTGAACGCCGGGCCCAGTATTTGGGCGAGCGTCAGCAGCAGGTGGAAGCTCGCGCCACCAGCGGGCCTGACTACGATCAAGCCATTCGAATGGCCAAGGCCGGCGCGGCACCGGACGAAATCATGCGCCAATGCGGTTTGGGCCAGAATGAGGCCCGCCTGATCGTTTCCATTCACGGTCTGCGGGAGGGGTGAGAGCCTCGCTCAGGTCGTCCCGTCAGTGTCCTGGTCGCTGGTATTCTTCGGGCTTCGCCCCGAGACCCAGTAGGCGAATGCGATCACTTCAGCGACCGCCACGTAGAGGGCCCTGGGGATCTGATCTCCCACCTCCAGCCGCGCCAGAAATTGCACCAGCTCCGGGTCTTCGTGGATGGGGATGCCGTGGCTTTCCGCCAGTTCAAGGATTTCTGCGGCTAATTTCCTGCGCCCCTTCGCAGTAACTTCCGGTGCCCCCTCGCCGTCATAATGCAGCGCCACCGCCAACTCGGCATCGTTTCGAGAAGAGCTGTGCTCACTCATGCCTGGCTCCTGAACAATTGCCGGGGCAGGGCGCTGTCGGCCTGTGGGGCTTCTCCCACGGACAAACCGAGATGCTCCAGGTCCAGTGCCGCGGAGCGCAGGCGCCGACGCAGTTCGTCGAGGTTGGCGGACACCAGCGCATGGCCTGACTGATCGCTGGCGTGTAATTGAATGGACAGGCGCTCCCCCTTTAGGCGCAGACTGGCGGAGAAGGGGCCAAGGCCGGGAATGTTCACCGCAATTCGGGCGGTCCAGACCGATTCACTGTCCTCGCGCCGGCTCTTGTGTTGCTGGAACTGAAACTGCCAGAGATCATAGGCCGCTTGTCGCTGTACCGGCAGTTCGAACCAAAGCAATTGGCGTCCGCCATCCGACTCGGGTGGCATGGAGGCCAATTGATGTAATTCACTCCGGGCAATCGCACCCTCAATCTGGCGCACCACGATGCGCAGGCTTTCTGGCAGTTCTCGCAGTAGTTGCCCTTGCTGGCCGCTGATGGCTGCTTTGGCCAGGCTGCCTCCTTGTCCCTGAGCCAATTGTGACTGCAGTGCGGACGGCGGGGGTGGGCCTAGAGGCCAGCCGCGACCGGGCGGGGGAGGGGGTTGGCCACGGGCGACGTCCCTGCCGGAGGCAATGGTCTCGGGCAGGCGTCCTTCCCGCATGGCATCACGCAGGCCCAGCAGCGCACGGGCCAGTACGGCTGTCCAGTCGCGCTGGAGTCCTCCTGTCGGGGTTGTCCCGGCCGCTTCGCTGCTCAGGCGGTGCAAGGTCAGTAAACCACTGTCCGTGAGAGCCCGAGCCAATCCATCCGGGGTGCTTACGGTGCTTGCGGTGGGGACGGCATTCAGGATGGGGGACAGCAGGCGTTGCAGGGTTCGGAATTGTTCGCCACCGCTCACCGCTGGCCCGGCGGTGCGAACTTGTTGATCTGGCGGGGTATTCACTGCCGCCAATAGCTGACGCAGGCCCAGCAGTAGCTGGCGGGGGTCAGTTTGCCGCGTCAGGGCCTGAACGGCAGCGTCAGCGCGACTGAGTTCCAGGCCTCGGGGGTGGGCGGGGCTGCCGGCCCGATCCGCAGCCAGGGTTTCCAGCACTCGGACGGCCAGCTCCGGGCGGGTTCTCAAGATCTCGAGCCGAAGCCGGCTCCCCTCAGGGGGTGTGGGGCTATCAGCCGTAAGGGGCAGCTGGCGGTTTCCAATTTGCAGTGCCATTCGTCCATCCTGGAAAACCACTCGTGCCTCCAGGACCTGACCCGGCCGGAAGTTTGAAGGCAGGCTGTTCCCGGCCCGGGATTGTCTGGTTGGGGGGATATCCCCCGGTCTCAGATCCGACATGGGTTTGCCTCTTGGATACCTGTCGCAACCTCTCGGGCCTGCAGCAGCTAATGATCACCGTCTCCGGTTAGAATACACCCAGGCGTGTTAGCCGGCATACTGGCCGGAATCTGGCACGATTCATGCTGCAGGTGGACTCATGGCCATGGTTGTCGGAGATTTGACAGTACTTTTCTCAAGATTCTCCACTGCTTGCCGTCAACTGTTATGTGGCAACGCAAGCTCGGGCAGGTTGTTTGCGAGTGATTTGCCCGGTCGCTACCGGCACTTCCGTCCCACAAGGGAGCCTGATCAGGATGACTGAACAAGACGGTTGGGAACAATCCGACCATTCCGTACTGGCCGGCTTCGAGGATGATGGCCGCCAGGTCCTCAGTTTCAGTCTCGGCGGCGAGGAGTACGGGATCGACATTGTCCGGGTCCAGGAAATTCGCGGCTGGTCCCGAGTCAGAAAGGTGCCCGGTGCCCCCGAATGGATGCTGGGCATGCTCAAGCTGCGGGGTGCCGTCATTCCGGTGGTGGATATGCGGCTGCGTTTTGGCCTGCCAGTGACTGAGAGCAGTGATCGAACGGTGATTATCATCCTCAATCTGGACGAGGACGAAGACGGACATGATGTGGGTATCGTGGTTGATGAGGTGGCTGACGTGATCGGGGTGCCGGAGGACGGAATTCGTCCAGTGCCCCGCATGGGAACGGCTGTGGATACGGAATACCTTGAGGGCATTGCCACCAGTGGTGAGGGCATGCTCATGCTTCTCGACGCAGACCGGTTGTTTCGGGATTGGGAACTCAAAGAGTTGCGTGAGTGGGGCGAATGAGGGCTGGGCGCTGCTTACTTGGCAAGCGCGAGCCGGTGTCTGACCCAAGTGCATGCATAGCAGCGAATCGCGTAGGGGATGAGAAATGAATATGGTTCTGACGATCAAAAAGCGCCTGACCTTGTTGATCTTGGTTGCTGCTCTGGTATTGCTCGTGGTGGGCATGATGGGGCTGAATGGCAGCCGAATGGGTGCCAATGCTCTTGATCGAATCGTCGGCCAGAATGTCGAAGTCACCGAGCTTGTCAACGAGATCTATGTCAATGAACTGATGCAGCGCCAAAGCGTGTTGGAGGCCCTCAGCGAACCCTTGCCCAATGTGATTAACCGGACAATGGATGAAGTGGATGAACGCGAGGCGGATACCAGTCGCTTGTTTGAGCGGTATGAAGGCATGGTCGCCACGGATGAGGAGCGGGAGATGGCGCAGGACTGGCTGGCGGCTCGTCAGGAGCAGGCCGAAGCCATGGAAAGGGTGTTTGATGCATTGCTGGACGAGAATGTTGATCTGGCCATCATGCTGACGCAGAACCAGTTGGAGCCGGCTAGCATAATGGTGCAGCGAGGAGCTCGTCAGTTGGTGGAATATCAGCGCAATAGGGTTAATGAAGTAAGCGATGAACTGGGTGAGCAAATCGGCAATCTGGTTCTTGCCGCCGCGGTGGTTCTGTTGATTTCCCTGGCTGTCATCGCTTTTCTCGGTTGGGGCACAATTCGCAATATCAATTCTGCCCTGGCCAAGGCTTCCGATGTGATCAGCCGTATCGCTGATGGTCAGCTCAATAACCGTACAACAGTCAAGGTACGGGATGAAGTGGGATTGATGATCGAGGATCTCTCCCGCATGGATGAAAAGCTCGCCGATATCGTGACCCGGGTGCGTGAAGCGGCCACCTCCGTGGATGCTGCTGCCCAGGAAATTGCCTCCGGTACGGATGATCTCGCTCAGCGTACTCAGGAGCAAGCTTCCTCCATTGAAGAAACCGCTTCCAGCATGGAGGAGATGACCTCCACGGTGAAGAACAATGCGGATAACGCCCAAGAGGCCAATCAACTGGCCTCTGGGACCCGTCAAGACGCCGAGCGTGGTGGCGAGGTGGTCAAGCGGGCGGTGGGGGCCATGCGCGAGATCGACGAAAGCAGTGGCAAGATCGTCGAGATTATCTCGGTGATCGATGAGATTGCTTTCCAGACCAATTTGCTCGCTCTCAATGCGGCGGTTGAAGCGGCCCGGGCGGGTGAGCAGGGGCGCGGCTTTGCCGTGGTTGCAACGGAGGTTCGGAACCTGGCTCAGCGTAGTGCCAAGGCCGCCAAGGAGATCAAGGATCTGATCAACGACAGTGTGGACAAGATCAAGAACGGCTCCGAGTTGGTGGAGCAATCCGGCCAGACCCTGGAAGGCATCGTGGAGAATGTGCGCCGGGTGACAGAGATTGTCGCCGAGATTGCCGCTGCTTCCAATGAGCAGGCTTCCGGTATTGATCAGGTCAATCGGGCCATCATGCAGATGGACGAAGTCACCCAGCAGAACGCATCGCTCGTGGAGGAAACTGCCGCTACCAGCCGTTCCATGCAGGAGCAGGCCGGTCAGTTGCTGGATCGTGTCGCCTTTTTCAGTCTGGGTGCGGATGACCAGGAAGGACAGATCCTGGCGGAGCGCAGCCATGAGGCCAAGCGTGCCACCCGTGAACAGGAGGAGCGGGTCAAGGACCAGTTGCAGAGTGCCAAGCAATCAAGTGTTGGACAGGATACGGGGCAGTCTAGTCCACGTCGTCAGGAGTCTGGGCGCCCGGTTCAGTCCAGTCGGTCTGAGGATGACCTTTGGGAGGAGTTCTGACGCCGTTCATGCCTTCTTCTGGCAGGAAGTTGCGATGTGGGTATTAACATCAAGGGTGGCGGCGTCTCTGACTCGCCACCCTTTTTCTTTGGCTCCCTGCCAAGACAGTGGAGTAGCAGTCTCGGGCTTGAACTGATTTTTATCGGTTGAGCTTCTGTTAGTTGAGAGAATTTTGCCATAATCTGGGGAGCAGGCCACTGACGATGTCCGTACCGATGAAACAGTCCTCAGCCAAGCAGTATGCGTTCTCGGACGCTGAATACGAGGAGCTGCGTCGCATTATCGAGCAAAGCGTCGGGATCGCCCTCGCCAGTGGCAAACGCGATCTGGTCTATGGCCGGGTCTCAAGACGGGTGCGGGCCCTGGGTTTGTCCTCCTTTGCCGAGTATCTTGCACGACTGCGCAAGGGTGATCAGGCAGAGTTGGAAGAGCTGGTCAACGCCATGACCACGAACGTCACCCAGTTCTTTCGCGAGTCTCACCATTTTGATTATCTTCGCGAGACCTTCCTGCCGGAGATGGTGCAAAGGCATCAGCGAGACCGGGTGATACGCATCTGGTCAGCAGGCTGTTCAAGTGGCGAAGAGCCCTATTCCATCGCCGTGGTCATGGCGGAGTTTTTGGACGCTCATCCCGGATGGCGGGCCGAAATCTGGGCCACTGACGTGGACGGTGCCATCTTGCGGCAGGCGGAAGAGGGTGTGTATCCCATGGAGAGTCTCAAGGATGTCTCTCAGGAACGTCTGCGTCGTTTCTTCCTGCGGGGCAAGGGCGTGAATGAAGGCAAGGTGCGTGTAGGCAAGTCGTTGCGTGAAATTGTGCAGTTTCAACGCGTGAATCTGATTGAACCATGGAGAATAAGGCAGTCTTTTGATGCAGTGTTCTGCCGTAATGTGATCATATATTTTGATCGTGCACACAAGAAGCAGGTCGTGGAGGGGTTCGCCGATCATTTGGCCCCCAAAGGGCATTTGTTCCTCGGGCATTCAGAGTCCCTTCATGGTCTGACTGACCGCTATCAACTAATAGGCAAGACCATTTATCGGAGGCGGGACTGAGTTGATGGCGGTTATGGTGCATGGGAATGTCGGAGGCACGCAAAATGCGTCAGGTTTTTGGCGGTAACTCTCAAGGCTTTTCGACCTTCGATCCCAGGCTTGACCGAGATGTTTTTCGGATTCATGCGGGTGGTTATTGCGTCGCTGCAGGGCCGGCGATAATCAGCACCCTGTTGGGTTCATGTGTGGCGGTTTGCCTGCGGGATCCCGAGGGACCGGTGGCGGCGATGAACCATTTCCTGCTGCCCTGGCCTGATCGCGTTTCTGCCGATAAACAAGTTGAAGGTGATTGCCGGTATGGCGTCTATGCCATGAGGGCTATTGTGGATGGCATGGAGCGGATGGGTGCCTGTCGCACGCGGATGCAGGCCAAGCTGTTTGGTGGCGCGGAGATGTTGGCCGGTATGCAGCCTGTGGGACGTGGCAATATCGGATATGCAGAAGAAGTGCTTGAGAGGCTGGGAATTCCGGTGATTGCCCGGGATGTTGGCGGGCGGGAGCATCGGGTCATTCGCTTCTTTACTGAAAATGGTCGAGTCCAGTTGCAGAAGCCTCGGGCCCGTGGGGTAGAGTCTGTGGTGGCGCGCCGTCACGGCGGGACTGAAGCTGCATTGCGAGGAGAATAATTGCGTATGCCAGGCAAGATTCGTGTGGTTGTAGTGGATGATTCCGCTCTGGTCCGTAAGTTGCTGACCCGGATGCTGGAATCCGATCCCGGGATCGAAGTGGTGGCGACCGCACCCGACCCCTATGTCGCACGGGATCAGATCAAGCGACATGACCCCGATGTGATCACCCTGGATGTGGAAATGCCTCGCATGGATGGGCTCACCTTTCTCGAAAACCTGATGCGTCTGCGTCCCATGCCAGTGGTCATGGTGTCATCCCTCACCCATGACGGAGCGAAAGTGACCCTTCAGGCTCTGGAATTGGGAGCGGTAGATTTTGTGACCAAGCCGGCACAGCAACTGTCGGTCAAGCTGGAGGATTATGCTGCCGAGGTGGTTTCCAAGGTCAAGGCGGCGGCTCGGGCTCGGGTCAGTTCGCGGGAAACCTACTCCGGCGAGGCCCGAGAGGCGTTTCGTCAGCGGGTCCGGGAGTCCTTGAGGGAGGCCGGCGCCTACGAGGCCAGAAGCACCGGCGGTCGGCAGAAGGTCGTGGCGATAGGGGCCTCCACTGGTGGTACCGAGGCCATCCGCCGAGTGCTGGAATGCCTGCCGCCCAACGCGCCGCCCATCATTATTAGCCAGCACATTCCCGCCAGTTTTTCCGGCCCCTTCGCGGAGCGTCTGAATGGAATTTGCAGTCTCACGGTTCGGGAAGCGGAGAATGGCGTTCCTCTCATGCCGGGGCATGCCTATGTGGCCCCGGGGGATTATCATCTGCGCCTTCGGCGTGATGGTGCCCGCCTGGTTTGTCGACTGGATCAATCGGCGACGGTCAATCGCCATCGCCCCAGTGTTGACGTGATGTTCGAGTCCGTGGCCCAGGCGGCGGGGAGTGAGTCGGTGGGTGTTTTATTGACCGGCATGGGCCGTGATGGTGCCGAAGGGCTGCTGCAAATGCGCAAGGCCGGGGCATCCACAATGGTTCAGGACGAGGCGAGCTCGACCGTCTGGGGCATGCCCGGGGCGGCGGTCCAGTTAGGGGCGGCGGAGGAGATCCTTGGCCTCGAGGCCATTCCTGCCCGCATGCTGGCCCTCGCGCAGGGAGACACGGCCCGCCCGGCCTGAATCTGCCCCCCACGACTCCCCCGTCCGGGGGAGTACCGGGCGGTGCCCGGCATCTGCTAACATACCCCGATTATGCTCAGGCGCGCCTGCGGAATCCGCCGGATTTCCTGTCCCGCGCCTATTAGCCCTGGCGGAAGCGAATCACAGTGGAGGTTGCAGAGAAATGAACGCGGAATTCGAGCGTAAGCTGGACCAGCTAAAGCGTGTTGCCAATGATCTGGTGGCCCCTGGGAAGGGTATTCTGGCCGCCGATGAGAGTACCGGGACGATCAAGAAGCGGCTGGACTCGGTGGGTGTGGAATCCACTGAAGAGACTCGCCGCCGTTATCGGGAGATTCTGTTCACCACCCCTGGCGCCGAGGAGTTCGTTAGCGGTGTAATCCTCTTTGATGAGACCCTGCGCCAGTCCAGCCGGGAGGGCACGCCCTTCCCCGAGCTGCTGAAGTCCAAAGGCATCATTCCGGGGATCAAGGTGGATGCCGGTGCCAAGCCGCTGGCGGGGCATCCTGACGAGAAGGTCACAGAGGGGCTGGATGGTCTGCGTGATCGCCTGGCCGAATATGCCGAGTTGGGCGCTCAGTTCGCCAAGTGGCGTGCCGTGATCAGCATCGACACCGATAAGGGGCACCCCTCGGACTGGTGCCTGGATGCCAATGCCCACGCGCTGGCCCGTTATGCCGCCCTGTGTCAGGAAGCCGGCATCGTGCCCATTGTTGAGCCGGAAGTGCTGATGGACGGCAGTAACAGCATTGAGGTCTGTGAGGACGTCACCAGCCGGACCCTGAATCGGGTCTTCAATGCCCTGTTCGAGCACGGCGTGGTGATGGAAGGCATTCTGCTCAAGCCCAATATGGTCATCGCGGGCAAACAGGCAGAACGTCAGGCAGACCCCCGTGAAGTGGCCGAGGCCACCGTGCGCTGTCTGCGCCGCCATGTGCCCGCGGCCGTACCGGGGATCGTCTTCCTCTCCGGTGGGCAGAGCGATGAATTGGCGACCGAGCATCTGAACATCATGAACCAGCTCGGCCCGCATCCCTGGGAGCTCAGCTTCTCCTATGGCCGTGCCCTTCAGGCCCCGGCCCTGAAGACCTGGGCTGGCGACGAGTCCAAGGCGGAAGCTGCCCAGCAGGCCTACTATCATCGTGCCCGCTGCAACGGCGCAGCCCGGTCCGGTGACTGGTCCGAGAATATGGAGAAGGACAAGGCAGCCTAAGCAAGCACTGGGGCCCCGGGAATCACTTCCCGGGGCTTTTTTTGGCCTGTTCAACAAGGATGGCGTCATGACGCGTCCAGCGGGGCAAGAACCACATATCGAATTGGAAGGCCTTCGTTTCCAGCGCGACGGACGGCCGATTTTCGAAGATGTCAGTCTGAGCATCCCACGGGGCAAGGTCACCGCGATCATGGGGCCCAGTGGGACCGGCAAGACGACCCTTCTGCGGCTAGTAACCGGCCAGTTGCTGCCAGAGAGGGGCAGTATCCGGGTCGATGGCCAGGAGGTGACGGGCATTGGGCGAGAAGCCTTGTATCGGCTGCGCAAGCGCATTGGCTTCCTTTTCCAGCATGGTGCCTTGCTGACGGATCTAGATGTCTATGAGAATGTCGCCTTCCCGCTTCGGGAGCATACCCAGCTCCCGGATTGCCTGATTCATCATCTGGTCATGACCAAGCTGCAATCGGTTGGCCTGCGTGGTGCGGCGCGTCTTATGCCTTCTCAGCTTTCCGGCGGCATGGCCCGTCGAGTGGGTTTGGCTCGTGCCGTTGTCATGGATCCGGAGCTGGTTCTCTACGACGAGCCTTTTGCCGGGTTGGACCCCATTTCCATGGGTGTGATCGTTCGCCTGATCAGAGAGATCAACGAGGCGCTCGGCCTCACCAGTGTGATCGTCTCCCACGACATCGAAGAAGTCTCTCAGGTGGCGGATTGGGCCTGGATCATTGCCGATGGCCGCATTATCGCCGGCGGGACCCCGGAGGAGCTGCGGGGCGAGGAGTCGCCCTGGGTGCGCCAGTTCATGCATCGCCTCTCTGATGGCCCGGTCGATCTCGTTGCGTAGGTCGGGGTCGCGGTAGAGCAGCGAGCGGGACACGCCAGCGGCGCTCGCGACGGCAGCGAAGGTGATGGGGGTGCCGTCTCGGTCGAGTCGGCGCAGCGCAGTCCGGGCCCGGTCGCGGACGGTGGTGGCGCGGTCGCGGGTCGCGGCGGTGAGTGCTGCACGGTTGTCAGCTGGCATCGGCGGGCTCCTCACGGTCGATGGCTTCGAGCGCGTCGATGACGTGTTCGAGGTT
>NZ_SLKM01000143.1:0-27488 GCF_007134575.1 Natronospira sp. | reverse complement strand
TTACGCGGCCCTGGCGGGATGTCACGCTGAGCGGTCCTTTTTTTCAGAATGAATATTCAAGAGGTTTCAATGGAAGTCGCCAACAAGCGCGTGGTCTCAATCGAATACACCCTCAAAGACACCGAGGGCAATGTCCTGGACAGCTCCGAAGGCCGAGAGCCCCTGGCCTTTGTTCACGGCACCCAATCCATCATCCCCGGCCTGGAAAAGGGCATCGAGGGCTGGAAAGAGGGCGACAGCGGTGAAGTGACCGTGCAGCCGGAAGACGGCTACGGTGAGCGGACCGACGAGCTCCAGCAGGAAGTGCCGCGCGACATCTTCCAGGCTGACGCCGAGATCGAGCCCGGCATGCGTTTCCAGGCCGTGGGTGAGCAAGGCGCCCAGATCATCACCGTGGTGGAGCTGCGGGATGACAAGGTCCTGATCGACGCCAACCACCCCCTCGCCGGCCAGACCCTGCATTTCGACGTCAAGATTGCCGGAGTGCGTGATGCCTCCGAAACGGAGCTGGAAAGCGGTCAGCCCGATGGCGCCGACGAAGAAGCCTGATTCAGGGGCTCATCGCCGCGCAAGACGAAAAAAGCCCGGCCATCGGCCGGGCTTTTTTGTTGGCAGAACGGATCAACCCTGCCTCCACCCCTAGCGGCTGGGCTGATAGGGCTCAAGCTTGAAGGCGAAGGTATATCGGGGCATGTGACAGATGCGGGACGGGGGCCGGCCGGCGTGCAGGATCGCGCCGTCAAAGAGCACCAGACGACCGGGGCGGGGGCTGACGACAAATTCCGCATCCTTGTCCTCATTGAAGAACAGGGTTTCCCCGCCCCACTCCACATCCCATTCCGGGGCAATGAACCAGAGACCGGTCAATTCATGCTGGTCCGGCAGACAGTCCGTGTGGGTGAACAGTACATCCCCAAAGCCGGCGTAATTGCAGTAACTGCGGTAGACCCGATAGGCCCGCCCCGAGGTCTGACCAAACCATCGAGCGGCTTCAATGGTGGGCTTGAAAATGGGCAGCACTTCGGGCTGATCCACATTGGCAGCCCAATGGGTGAACTGGCTGGTATCGGAACGCGCGGCTTCATCCTTGGTGAAACCGCTGCGAGTCAGGACCGAGAACAACTGACGAATCTGCTCCAGGGGCAGAAGATCATCGAATACCGCGATGGGACGTCCTTCCACCGTGCCGGATCTACTGGGCTGCATCAAAATCTCCTCATGCCTTGAATTCCAGATCAGGGGCCCGCTTCGGCCTCGTCCAGTCGGGACAGCAGGTCCTCGTCACTCAGCCCGTCGATTTCCGCGTCGGCCGCCATTGCATTGTCAGCGAACATATAGGACTTCATGACGAGATTGTCGGAACAGCGGCAGAAGAGGATTACCATGGCCCCGTAGGACTCATGGCCGCGGGCGATATCCCATTGCTCCCCTGTTCGATCCACGATTCGTCTCAACATGGCCGCCCTCTTTTCAATGGCGCCCGAACCAGCGCCGGTCACGCAGAATCTCGCGGGCCGCATTATGGCCGGGTGCACCGGTGACGCCGCCACCAGGGTGGGCACCGGAGCCGCAGTGATAAAGCCCTTTCACCGGCCCGCGATAATCACCATAACCCAGCATGGGGCGGGCGGAATAGAGCTGATCCAGTTGCAGGGCGCCGTGGAAGATATCGCCACCCACCAGACCGAAACGGGCCTCCAGGTCAGCCGGGCTGAGGGCCATGTAGCCCAACAGACTGTCCCGGAAGTTGGGTGCGAACTCGGTGACCGTTCGGATCACTGCCTCGGCTGCCTGTTCTTGGGCCTCGTCTGTCCACCCGCCGGCAGGGCCCTCCGGCGCGAAATGCTGACAAAAGAGACTGGCCACGTGCTTGCCGACCGGTGCCAGACTGTCATCCAGGGTACTGGGGATGAGCATTTCCACCACCGGTCGCCGGGCAATGCCGCTGTCTCGTGCATCCCGCCAGGCACGGTCCATATACTCCAGGCTGGGCGCCATGACGATGCCCGATGACAGATGGGGACCGGCTTCGGGCATGGCCGTGAAACGCGGCAGCTCCGACAGGGCCACATTCATCCGGAAAGTGCCGGAAGCACAGCGATAGGCCTGCATTCTTTGCTGAAACCCGGCAGGCAGGTCCGACTCGTCCATCAATTTCAGGTAGAGCAGCTTGGGCCCGATATTGGCCGCGACCCGGCGTGCAGGCAGGAATCGACCATCCTCCAGTTCCACCCCGCTGACCCTGCCCTGGTTTGTCCTGACCCGGTCAACCGCCGCCTCGGTCTCGATCACGACCCCCAGCCGCTCGGCTTCGCGGGCCATGGCCTGGGTGATGGCGCCCATGCCACCGATGGCATGGCCCCATGCGCCCGGCTTGCCGTTCACCTCGCCAAAGACGTGGTGCAACAGGACATAGGCCGACCCCGGGGTGTCCGGGCTGGCATAGTTGCCGACAATACTGTCAAAACCAAGAATGGCCTTGATGGGCTCGGACTCGAACCATTGGTCCAGAATGTCCGTGGCACTGCGGGTAAACAGGGCGAGCAGATCCCGTCTCGCCTCGGCACTCATGCGGGCGAACTGACGGCCATCCCGAAGGGCATGGATCAGATCCGTCAACCCGCCTCCCACATTGGGCGGGGTCTGCAGAATCATCTCCCGCAGGGCAGCGGCAGCGGCAGACAACATGCGCTCGAACTCAGGCAGGCGCCTGGCATCCTGGCTGGAAAAACGGGCCACATCGGCCAGGGTGTCTTTCTCGGTGGCCCCCAGGGACAGGGCATCTCCGTTTTCCAGGGGCAGGAAGTTGGACAGCGGCCGCTCGACAATCCTGAGGCCATGCTCGTGCAGGCCCAGGTCCCGAATGACCTTGGGGTTGAGAAGACTGACTGTATAGCTGGCGGTGGAATTACGGAAACCGGGATAGAATTCCTCGGTCACTGCCGCACCCCCCACCACGTGGCGGCGCTCCAGCACGCGGACCGACAAACCGGCCCGGGCCAGATAGCAGGCGCAGGTGAGGCCGTTGTGGCCGGCACCGATAATGATCACGTCATCGCTTGCTGCCATAGGCACCCTGCCCCAATACGGTACTTATTTCTTCACATGCCTCTTCAGGCGTTTGCGTTTCTGAATCTGGCGGTCGGTGAGTTTGTTCTTCTTGTCCTTGAAGGGATTGTCGCTGCTCTTGAACTCGATCCTGATCGGTGTGCCCTGAAGAGAGAAAGTCTGCCGAAAATAGTTTTCCAGGTACCGACGATAGGCCTTGGGGGTGCGCTCGGTCTGGTTACCGTGAACAACAATCACCGGGGGATTCTTGCCCCCCTGGTGGGCATAACGGAGTTTGATCCGATGCCCTCGTGCCACCGGTGGCGCATGACGGGATACCGCGTCTTCCAGGGCTCGGGTGAGCTCGGAGGTGGGCATGTCACGGTTGGCCGCCTCCCACACCGTATCCACGGAAGCCAGCAGCTCACCCACACCGGTGCCATGCTTCGCGGAAATATGGTGATGGGGTGCAAAGGTCATGAAGGGCAGCTTGAGGTCCATCTCGGTCCGGGTGCGTTCGCGCCTGTCCGGACTGAGACCGTCCCATTTGTTGATGGCCACCACCACGGCCCGGCCGGCCTCCAGGGCCAGCCCCATCAGGGAGGCATCCTGGTCAGTCACCCCTTCGGAGCCATCCACGAGCGCGACCACTACATGGGCGTCTTCAATGGCCTGGAGGGTCTTCACCACGCTGAGCTTTTCGATGTACTCCTCCACCCGGGCACGACGACGTACCCCGGCAGTATCCACAAGCACATAGTCCCGGCCGTCACGGCGAAAGGGAACGCGCACCGCGTCCCGGGTGGTACCCGGCTCATCCGCCGCGACCATGCGCTCCTCGCCCAGCCATCGATTTATCAGGGTGGACTTGCCCACATTGGGGCGACCGATAACCGCCACGCGGATACCATCCTCGTGCCAGTCATCCTCCCCTTCCCGACTGGGCACATGGGATAGCACTTCTTCCATCAGGGGGACAATGCCGCGACCAAGAGAGGCCGAAATGGCGCGCGGCTGGCCCATTGCCAGGGCATGGAATTCGGCTACCGCAGCATCCCGGGCCTGGCCTTCGGCCTTGTTTACCGCCACCACCACGGGCTTGTTCTGGCGTCGGAAGGCACGAGCCAGTTCTTCGTCGGCAGGCGTCAGTCCCTGGCGGCCGTCCACCACGAAAATGGCCACATCGGCCTCTTCCAGGGCCCGCAGGCTTTGTTGCTCCATCAGGCTTTCCACCGGGGCTTCGGCTTCACCCATGCCGCCGGTGTCGATCACGATGAAGGGACGGTCTCCAGACCGGCCGATGCCGTAATGGCGGTCCCGGGTGAGCCCCGGCGTATCCGCCACCAGGGCATCACGGGTGCCCGTCAACTGATTGAACAGGGTGGACTTGCCCACATTGGGGCGGCCAAGCAGTGCGACGACGGGCAGCATGGGGCGGTGGCCTCAGTCCCTGGCCTTGAGTCGATAGGCGCGTACACGCCCCTCGCCATCCTGGACAATCAGTTTGTCGCCCACGGCCAGAGGCGCCATGTTGATCCGGTTGCGGCTCATCCGCTCCCGGGCAACCAGCTCACCACCGTCAGCGGACAGGAAATGGACATAGCCTTCCAGATCCGCCACGGCGACCGTGTCCTGATAGACCACTGGCGCGGTCATCTGTCGAGCACGCATGGCATCCTGAAGCCAGACACTGGTGCCGTCCCGGCGATTGAGACCGTGGACTTCGGAGTGGCGGTCGGTGACATAGACCAGGTCATCATCAATATCGAGCCCGGCAAGGCTGCCAATATCCCGCTCCCAGCGCTGGGAGCCACTGAGGCTCACTGCCGCCATGCGATCGGAGGCGGAAACCGCGTAGACGGTGTCATCGGAGGCGGCCATGAAAGGGGCAATATCGGCAATCTGCTCAAGCTCATTCCGCCCGGCGGAGATGCCTACCATCTGTGACCACTGGTTCTGCCCGTCGCGAACACCGTAAGCGCGAACCTGACCATTGTCGAAACCGACTAGGACGCGACTGCCCCGAATGATCGGGCTGGTGTTGCCCCGCATCTTGAGCGGTGGCACCTCTTCCGAGCGGGACCACAACTCACCGCCATCGGACAGGGAAAGACCGTGGACGTAACCATTTCCGGACTTGACCACCACATAGCCGCGCGCGACGGCCGGCGGTGTCACGATTTCGCCATTCACGCGCTCACGCCAACGCACATCACCATCCTCGGTGCGAAGGCTGAAGACCCGCCCGTCCAGGCTGCCGACGATCAGGCGACCCTCGGCCAGACTGGGCCCACCGGCGAGGGGCGCATCCAGGTCCACCTGCCAGATACGCCGACCGGTCTCGGCGTTTACCGCCTGGACGCGACCATTGTGCCCGGCAATATAAACCCGTTCACCATCAGAGGCGGGGCGAAGCCCGAGAAACAGACGCTCTTCGGAACCACCCGCCCGCGCACTCCAAAGCCGCTCTACATCGTAGCGGGCCTCAAAACGCTCCAGGTCCCGGGGCTCTTCAATGGCACTCTGCTGGGCACAGGCAGCCAGAGCAGCGGTGGCAATGAGCAGCAGGGCAATTCGCTTAGTCGTTCTACTGAAAAGGCTTGGCATCAGTCTTGGTACCCGGCCAGGTCGTGATACTTCATTTCCAGTGCCGCACTGGCACCGAACTCGTCATTGTCAGCATCCAGGGCCCGGCCGTAGGCCTCGCGGGCCGCCGCCGGCTCCCCGGCCGCCAACAGGGCATCGCCACGGGCTTCCTCGAACAGAGCCACGTAGCGCCCGGGATCAACACCATCCAGCACATCCAGGGCCGACTGGGGGTCGTCCAGGGCGACGTACACCCTCGCCAAACGGACCCTGGCCAGTTTCGCAAGTTCCTGGTCGCGGCCATTATCCACCGCCCAGCGCAGGTAATCAGCGGCCTCTTCCAGGCGACCGGTGTCCACAGCCAGCGCTGCCACCCGAAGTGCGCCATGGGCAGCCTGGGAGGTGCGTCGATAATCGGCCAGCAATTCATCCGCCAGGGTGGCCGCCTGATCAAAGTCCCCCATCTCGGCGGCCATATTGACCTGCTCCACCCTGTTGCCGGCTTCCGCGGCCTGGGTCTCCATGGAGGCCTGCCAGAAACGCCAACCGGCAATCAGGGCAACACCGATCACCAGACCGGCAATCACGAAGGCACCGTTTTCCCGCCACCAGCGTTTTACTGCGTCAATTGCTTCTTCGTCTGAACTAAACACGAGTTTCCTCTCTCTTCAATCAAGTCTTTCGCGCAGCAGATCCGCCAGCTTGGCCTGATCCACCTCGAATTGCTCTTCACCCGAGCGCAGGGGCTTGATGCCCACGCGACCCTGCCGAATCTCGGTTTCGCCAAGGATCAGGGCCAGCTCCGCCCCGCTGCGATCGGCCTTTTTCAACTGGGATTTGAAGCTGTCCCCGCCACAATGAACCGTCAATCGCAGACCCGGCAGCTCATCCCGCAGAGACTCCGCAAGCCGCCAGCCGAGCTGTTCGGCTTCCTCGCCCATCATGGCCAGATAAGCGTGGGGCCGGCTATCCCGCCGGGGCGCCTCATCACCGAGGGCGAGCAGTGCAATCAGTCGCTCCATCCCCAGTGCCCAACCCACGGCCGGCACATGGCGACCGCCCAGTTGTGAAACCAGGAAATCATAGCGCCCCCCGCTGCAGACTGCATCCTGAGCCCCCAGGCGGTCGGTTGTCCACTCGAACACGGTCCGCGAATAATAATCCAGACCGCGGACCAGTCGGGGATCCACCTCGTACTCGATACCCTGTGCATCGAGCAAGCGCCGCAGCTTGTCGAAATGCTGCCGTGATTCCTCATCCAGGTGATCCAGGATACTGGGCGCATCGGCGATGATCTCGGCCAGATCCGGATTCTTGGAGTCCAGAATCCGCAGGGGATTACTCTCCAGCCGCCGCCGGCTGTCTTCGTCCAGACGATCCCTGAACTCACTGAAATAACTCACCAATTTTTCCCGATAGGCCCGGCGGGCCTCGGGATTGCCCAAGGAATTGAGCTTGAGCCTGACACTGTCGAGACCCAGGCGCCGCCAAAGGCGGGCGGTGAGCATGAGCATCTCGGCATCGATATCCGGCCCTTCCAGGCCATAGGCCTCCACCCCCAGCTGGTGGAACTGCCGATAACGACCTTTCTGGGGGCGTTCATGCCGAAACATGGGTCCCTGGTACCACAGTCGCTGAATCTGGTTATGAAACAGACCGTGGCTCATGCCCGCCCGGACACAACTGGCCGTCCCTTCGGGCCGCAGTGTCAGACTGTCGCCGCTGCGATCCTCGAAGGTGTACATTTCCTTTTCCACCACATCGGTGACTTCACCGATGGAGCGCACGAACAGTTCCGTCCGCTCCACGATGGGCATGCGGATTTCCTGATAGCCGTACTCCTCGAACACGGCCCGGGCCGTGTCTTCCACGGCCTGCCAGTAAGGACTGTCCTCCGGCAGAATGTCATTCATTCCCCGTACGGGCTGAATTCCCTTGGACACGTTCTCTCCTCAAAATCCAGTTACCCGTGCGAATCAGGCCAGGCTGTCGCACAGGGAGCAGCAATTACACAGAACAATCAGGGCGTTACGGTAATCCGAGCGGTGTTGTCACGACGGATGCGGTCGCCAAACTCCCAGACTTCCCCATCCACCTCCAGGCTGACCGCCGGGGCATTGCCCATGAAGATACTGATCGGCGCGAGGCCCGCCACCTCGACTCGCTCACCTTCCCGGGCCAGGCCGTAATAGAGTCGCTGATCGCGATCATCGTAGATCTCGATCCAGGAGTCATCATCGAGGATCACCGTCAGACTGCGACTGCCTTCCTCGTCAATGACATCCGCCACAGGCTCATCAGGCGCCACCACTTCCGGCTCAAGCAGCTCGGCTGCGGCGGGCAGGGTTTCATCCGCTTCCGCCACCGGCTCCTGCTCCGGGTCAGCCGCCGGGCTTTCCTCTTCCATCTCGGCAACTGCTGACGGCTCCGCTTCGATCTCCTCCGGCTCCGCCCGATCCTCGTCAATCTCTTCGGTAAGCGGGGAATCTTCTACCGTCTCGACAGCCTCGTCTCGCTCGGCCACCGGCTCAACCCGCTCCTCGGCTTCATCAAGTGCGCTGACCGGCTCACGGTGAGGCCCGGCGTACCACCACAGCCCCCCCATCACCAGCATGGCCAGGACCACGATCCAGGCCACGGTAAATACCCAGGCGGGAGTTCCCGAATCCATGGCCGGCCCGGCATTACCCCGCAGCTCCAACGCCGGCTGGGAATCCGACGGCAGTGTGGCGTTGTAGGCGTCAACGATTTCTTCCGCTGGGAGATCCAACAGACGGGCATAGTTTCTCAGATGACCGCGCACGAAAATTGGCGCTTCGAGCACCTCGAAACGGTCCTCCTCCAGGGCCCGCAGAATGCTCGGCAGTATGCGTAGTTCCTGCCCCACCTGCTCAAGGGTCAGCCCCAGGGATTCCCGCTGATCCCGCAGGCGGCTACCCGGCCCCGGCGAACCATCCGGCGGCCGCTCCTGATTGTCGCTCGATCCCCCCCGGGATGGCTCATCAGTCATATCCAAGCTCCGCCAATCGATCGGCGTGTTCCGAGTCCGGATGCTGGCGCTTCAGCAGGGCAGCATAACGCTCGGCCTCGTCACGGTCCCCCAGGGCATCCTCGATCTTCACCCCCAGCAGAATGGCGCCGGGCTCCATATCGCCATGCTCGGCCATGCGCTGGAAGAATGCCCGGGCGCTCAGGTACTCGCCACGCTCGTACTGCATGTCAGCCAGATGCCAGAGGGCATCGGTGAAATCCGGCCTGGCCCGAATGGCATTGCGGAAATACTCCTCCGCGGCCTCCAGATCGGGAATACGGCGAACACAGGCACCGGCATTGGTCCAGGCTACCTCCGGCGTGTCATAGAGACGATTACGGGCTGCCTTGACCAGCTCTTCTTCGGCTTCCCGGTACTCGCCCTGGCGGCAAAGATAGGTACCGTAGGTATTGCGAATCGCCGGGTCGTCACCATCCAGGCGCAAGGCCCGACGATAATGGCGCTGGGCCATGCGCTGATCTTCTATCTGCTCATAAAGCAAGGCGATGGTGGCATGGGCCATGGCGTTGCGGTTATCAAAACGGAGGGACTCCTCCATTTTCTCCTTGGCCATGTTAAGCCGCCCCTGGCGCATGTAGTGGATGCCCAGTTGAAGGTGACTCAGGGCCGCCTCCTGATCATCCGTGTCGGCACGGGATTGCCCCCCGGCGCAGGCCGCGAGGAACATTGCCGCCAAGACAAGTACTACCGGTGAAAGCGTACCAACGGTCTTCGATCCAGCAATCATGAGGCTATCCCCTCTCTCGCAGCCGCCCGCCGCTCCTGGCGACGGCTTCGGTCCTTGACCTGTCCGGCCAACTGGCCACAGGCCGCATCAATATCATCCCCCCGCGTCTTGCGGGTAATGACGTTGTATCCCTTCGCCTGCAATATCTCACGGAAGCGCTGAATACGGGCATCACTGGACCGCCGGTATCGTGCCCCGGGATAGGGATTGAAGGGGATCAAATTGATCTTGGACGGGATGCCGGCAAGCAGGCGGGCCATTGCCCGGGCGTGCTGGTCACCGTCATTGACGCCGTCCAGCATGACGTACTCCCAGGTGATATGACGCCCGGGATGCTTTTCGATGTAGTAGCGGCAGGCCGTCATCAATTCCGCCAGTGGCCACTTTCGATTGATGGGGACGATCTCGTCACGCAGCTCATCGAAAGGCGCATGCAGGGATACGGCCAATGCCGCCTCGGATTGCTCGGCAAAACGATAGAGATTGGACACCACGCCGGAGGTGCTGAGGGTCACTCGACGCTTGGACAGGCCGAAGGCCATGTCGTCCAGCATCAGATTGACCGCCGGCAAGACATTGCGGAAGTTGGCCAGGGGCTCGCCCATGCCCATGAGCACCACATTGGTGAGGCGCTTGGCGTTTTTCTCGTCACGGCCCAGCAGGCGATTCACATGCCAGACCTGGCCAATGATCTCGGCGGTGGTGAGATTGCGGTTGAAGCCCTGTTCCGCCGTGGCGCAGAACTGGCAATCCAGGGCACAACCCACCTGGGAGGATATGCAAAGCGTGCCGCGGCCTTCCTCGGGAATGAAGACGGTTTCGATGGCGTTCCCCGACCCCATCCGCATCAGCCACTTTCGGGTCCCATCCCGGGACAGATGATCGGACAGGACTTCCGGGGCGCGAACTTCGGCGGTTTCCTGCAGAAGCTCCCGTAAGCGAACACTCAGGTCGGTCATGCGGGAGAAATCCGTTTCCCCCTGTTGATAGATCCATTTCATGATCTGCCGGGCGCGAAACGGTTTTTCCCCAAGGCGCTCGAAATAGGCCTCAAGGCCGGCCCGGTCCATTCCCAGCAGATTATTCTTCAGGTACTCCGCCACCGTTCACTTCTCCACCCCCGTCACGCGGAGGCCTTCATCCCGACTCAACGCGAGTGGATTTCTTCCGGCTTGAAGAAGAAATCAATCTCCGTGCGGGCGGTGTCGGCACCATCGGAACCATGCACCACATTGGCGTCGATTGTCTGGGCAAAATCAGCACGGATGGTTCCGGGCTCGGCTTCGGCAGGGTTGGTGGCCCCCATCAGCTCGCGATTGCGGGCAATGGCATTGTCACCTTCCAGCACCTGGACCATCACCGGGCCGGAGGTCATGAACTTGACCAGGTCATTGAAAAAGGGCCGTTCGCTGTGCACCGCATAAAAACCCTCGGCCTGTTCCTGGCTGAGATGCAGCATGCGGGCGGCGACGACTTTCAGGCCCGCCTTTTCAAAGCGGCTGTAGACTTCGCCGATGATGTTCTTTTCCACGCCGTCGGGCTTGATGATGGACAGGGTGCGTTCCACGGCCATTCCGTTTTCTCCTGCTCAATTTGGTTTGATTGCGACAGTCGGGCCCCAGCCCTCCAACGCCCCAGGGGCACAAAGAGCGGGCCAAGCCGCTTATGGTACCCGTGCACGCCGGGGCGCGGCAATGAAAACCCGCCACGGAAGGCGGTTTTCCGGGCGGGCAACTGGAAAGACTCGCTCAGACGGTGAAGCTCTCGCCGCAGCCGCACTCGTCCTTGACGTTGGGATTGCGGAACTTGAAGGCCTCATTGATGCCCTCGCGAACATAGTCGAGCTCGGTCCCGTCCAGATAGGAAAGATGCTCACGGTCAACCACGACTTTGACGCCGTGATCCTCGAAGATCACGTCATCGTCGCCACTTTCGTCCGCATAATCAATCACATAGGCCCAGCCCGAACAGCCGGTCCGCTTGATACCCAGACGCAGGCCAATACCATGTCCGCGCTTTTCCAGGTGACTGGCGACCCGCTCGGCCGCCGATTCGGTCAGGGTGATAGCCATGGCCTTTCCCGATCCTCTGTTGCTAATCCAGAATTTTCAACGCCGAATGCCAGGCGTCCTCGACAGTCAGAAACGCGTCCATGACGTCCGGCGGTGCATCCAGCCGCGAGGCCAGCGTTGCCGCCGACAGCCGCTTCTCCCCAGCCTGCCAGGCTTCAGCCGCCAGATCCGCGGCGGCAATGATCCAGGGGCTGCCGTGAGCCTGGAACCAGGCCTTTCGTGGTTGGCGGGACAGCCACAGCCAGACTTCGCTGTCATCGGCCCGTCCCCGGGCCTGCCCGCAAACCGATTCAAGCCCAGCGGGCGGTGGCCCCGCATGGCGGGGCCGCAGAAAGCGTTGCCAGCAGACCTCGCCATAAACCTCGTGTGCCGCTGTTTCCTCGCTGTGGCTTTCGACCATGCGATCTGACGTCCGTTCACGCCGGTGGACACCGGCCACTGGGGCATTTTAACCCGAAAGCGGGGTCGGTTCCGAATCGCCCAGGGAGCGTGGCGACAGGGCCCGCAGGCGCGAGACGGCCTGTTCAATGCAGTCGGCCGCCCGATCCACTTCCGCCTCGGTGGTGAAGCGGCCAAGACTCAGGCGCAGAGAGGATTCGGCCTGGGCATCGGAGCGGCCAAGGGCACGAAGCACATAGGAAGGTTCGGCCGACGCCGAAGTGCAGGCAGATCCCGAAGAAACCGCCAGATAAGGATCCAGTGCCGCCACCAGGGCTTCGCCATGGACCCCGTCGAACCCCAGGTTCACCGTCCCGGCGACCCGCCGCTCCGGATCCCCGTTGAGGCGTACGCCGGGCATGGCCAACAGCCTCGCTTCCAGCTTGCCCCGCAGGGCGAGAATGCGCTCACGGTCCGCGCCCATATCCCGAATCGCGAGACGGGCCGCTTCCCCCATGCCCACGATCTGGTGGGTGGCCAGGGTCCCCGAGCGAAGACCGCGCTCATGCCCGCCGCCCAACATCATGGCTTCCACCCGGGCCCGCGGGCGGCGACGGAGGAAAAGGGCACCGACACCCTTGGGGCCGTAGAACTTGTGGGCCGAGAGGGACAGGAGGTCCACCGGCCACTCCTGCAGGCGAATGGGCAATTTGCCCACCGACTGAGCGGCATCCACATGCAACAGGACACCCTGGGCCCGGGTGATCTCGGCGATGGCGGCAATATCCTGGATGACGCCGGTTTCGTTATTGACGTGCATGAGACTGATCAGCACCGTGTCGTCGCGGATGGCCTCGGCGACCTGGGCTGGATCGACAATGCCGCTCTCCGCGGGCGTCAGCCAGCTGACCTCGAAGCCGTCGGCTTCCAGCCGCCGGAAGACATCGATGACCGCCTTGTGCTCGGTACGGGAGGTAATCAGATGGCCACCGCGTCGGCGGTGAAAGCGGGCGGCGCCGGCAATGGCCAGGTTGTTGGATTCCGTCGCCCCCGAGGTAAAAACCATCTCGCGCGGCTCGGCCCCCAGCAGTTCAGCGACCGCGACCCGCGCCGCCTCCACCCGCCGGCGAGCCTCTCGCCCGGGGCGATGGGCCGAGGCCGGGTTGGCGAAACAGCCATCACGCGTCAGGCAGCCGGCCATGGCCTCGGCAACCAGAGGATCCACCGGCGTGGTCGCGGCATAATCAAGATAGATCGGCTCATTCATGAGCAGCCCCTGAGTCAAGCAACCCCTGATTATTCAGGAGTTCTCCATTCCTAACCTGCAATATTGTGTCCCCATTCTAGCGCGGACGCCCCACCCAATGGCTTGACAACCGTCATTTCCGGGACTTGACGGGGGTGGTCCAGCTTGCGTAAAGCTGAACCTGTCAACAGATTGGGAGTCGCCAAGATGCGGGATCACAACGGTCTGAGTTTCTCCATCGGCGAATACGAGCGTCGACTCAGGGAACTGCGGGAACGCATGGCGCGACGCCGTATCGATGTGGCCATCATTACCGACCCGGGCAATCTGCTCTATCTCACTGGCTACCAGACCACCGGCTATTCCTACTTCCAGGCCCTGGTGGTGCCCCTGGAAGACGAGCCCTTCATGGTGACCCGTCGTTTGGAAGAAACCAATGTCTGGCCACGGACCTGGGTGGAAATCACCCGCCCCTATTCCGATACCGGTGACGCCATTGAGACCCTGCACCATGCCCTGGTGGAATTCGGTCTGGATGACCAGTGGATCGGCTACGAGCGCAATAGCTACTTCTTCCCCGCCTACCAGCAGGAGCGCATGCTGGCCAGCTTCGACAGCAGCAATTTCGTGGACTGCTACGGCATCGTGGAGGCCGGGCGGATCACCAAGTCGGAAGAAGAACTTGCGATGATGGAAAAGGCCGCCCGGGCCACGGAAGCCGGCATGGCGGCAGGCATAGCAGCCGCCGTGCCCGGTGCCACGGAGAACGATGTCGCCGCGGCCGTTCATGAAGCCATGTTTCGGGCGGGAGGCGAGTATCCGGCGGTAGCGCCCTATATCGTGTCCGGCCCTCGCTGCATGATCGGGCATGCCACCTGGGAGGGCCGGACCATCCAGGAGAATGAGACTGTCTTTCTGGAAGTGGGCGGCTGCGTGCGTCGCTACCACACCGCGATGATGCGAACGATCTGGACCGGCAAGCCCCCCAGAGTCATGCGGGAGGCGGAGGCCATCGGCCAGGAAGCCTTGGCGGAAATGATGCACTGCATCCGACCGGGGGTCACCTCGGCCGAGGTGGATCATGCCGCCCGCCACATCATCAGTGCCAATCGTCTGGGTGCCGAGCTCATCACCCGTGCCGGCTACAGCATCGGGATCGCCTTTCCACCCAGCTGGGATGAAGGCTATATGCTCAGCCTGAAACCGGGGGACCGGCGGCCGCTGGAGCCGGGGATGACCATGCATCTGATCCCCTGGCTGTGGGGCGTGGAGGGAGACAAGCTGCTTGGCATCTCCGAGACGGTGGTCGTCACCGAGACCGGGTGCCGGTCGTTTTTCGAAAGTCCCGAGCGGAAACTGTTCCGCCCGGGTCCTCTGGCCGGCAGCGCGATGGTTCAGCACCGCGCTGGCTGAGGACCCTCAGAGCTGAGCCAGTCGCCGTCGCTGAGCGAACGCCCTCACCTCCGAGGCGGCCAATGGCTGGCTGAAATGGAACCCCTGGAAGAGATCGCAGCCCAGCTGGCGCAACAGTGCCCATTGCTGAGCACTTTCCACCCCTTCGGCGGTAACCCGCAAACCCAGGGCATGGGCCAGGTCGGTTATTGAACGCACGATGGCCAGACCCTGGGCCTGCTCAATCTCCTGAATGAAGGAGCGATCGATTTTCACCCGGCTGACCGGCAACTGCTGGAGCCAGCTCAGGGAGCTGTAGCCGGTACCAAAATCGTCCAGCGCAAGAGCCACACCCACCTCGTTGAGCCGCTCGATGGTGGCATTACCGGCCTCGATATCTTCCATGGCCACCTGCTCGGTAATCTCCAGTTGCAGATCACTTGGCCGCAAGCTGCTTCGACGCAGAATACGCTCGACTGTGGACGGTAGCGCGGGCGCCTCGAAGAGGTTGGCCGACAGATTAACTGCTACCCGAAGGTCCACCCCCTGATCCCGCCAGGACACGATCTGCCGGCAGGCCGATTCCATCACCCAATAGTCAAGGCTGCTGGCCAGCCCAGCGGTCGTTGCCATGGACAAGAACTCAGTCGGCAGCAGCAGCCCTCGCTCGGGATGCTGCCAGCGGACCAGGGCTTCAACCATCCTGACAGTCCCTTCGGCATCCACGATGGGTTGGTACAGCAGGCGCAGCTGGCCATCCGGGATGGCACGCCGCAATTCCGATTCAAGCACCAGGCGTTCATCGGCCGCCACTTCCATGATCCGTCGATAACGCACCGGCCCGCCACCACGACGCCGCGCCGAGGAATGGGCCAGGTCGGCGGCGCGCATAAGCGCCCGCTCATCCTCGGCATCATCGGGGTAAAGGGCATAACCGCAGGCGCACTCGAGATGAATATCATGCCCACCCACATGCACCGGTTCGCGCACCGCATCCATCAGATAATCCAGATGGGTGCGAGCTTCTGCCTCGTCCGGCAAATCCGTCAGAATGACGGCAAATTCGTCACTGGATATTCTTGCCACCGTGGCCTGTGCCGGGCGCCGCGCATCAAGCCGCTCCGCCAGACTGCGCAGCAGCTTGTCGCCATTGGCATGGCCAAGGGAATCGTTGACCCGCCGGAAACGCTCCAGGTCGAGAAAGGCGAAGGCCACCTTCAGGCCTGTACCACTCAATACACGGATCCGGTTGGCCAGTTGCACCCGGACGTTGCGACGATTGGGCAGGCCGGTGAGTGGATCAAAGAAGGACAGACGGGAAACCTCACTGCGGGCAACCCGGGCCTCGGCCCGCTCGTGCTCAAACAGCCAGGTCACCAGACCCAGGCCAATCAGGGCGTAAAGGACAAGATCGCCGATGGGCAGGAAGGGCGCATAGGGGGCCGTCCAGACCCCGGCAGGACCAAGGACCTGAATGGCCAGGGTGTGCAGCAAATGAAGCCCGTAGGCAATCATGGCACCCGCGGCCAACAGTGCGCCTGCCTGAACCGGCGAGCTGCGCTGGCGGAGAATGACCCATGCTGCGCCCATGAACGCCGCGGCCAGCAGGAAGTTCTTGACCCCCAGGCGGACGAAAACCCGGAGCGAGGCCGCATCCGGGCCAAAGGCACCGATCAGAGCAGTCGCCCCGCCAAGGAGGGCAACCACAATCACCACCACAGCCAGATGGCGTGGGGTCAAAAAGCGCCGATAAGCCAGGCCGACGACGCCCGCCACCAGTAACGCTACCTGGGCGTAGACGGCGGCAAGGGCAGCTACAGAGACTGGCAGGCGCAGACCAGGGCCTAGGCCGGCCATCAACAGACGATACGTGAGCAGAGACAGCACCACGTGAATGGCAAGGGCCAGAAAACTGAGGCCCCACAATCTGAGGAAGGGTCGGCGGCGGTCATGCAGGAAGTACAGGAAGAAAACCGCCAGAACCGCGGACAGGACAGCCTGGGCCGCCAACGCAGCCGTTACCAAGTCTCCCTGTTCAATCACCGTCGGCCCCCGCGCCGCGAGCCGGCCTACTTACAGCCAACCCAAAGACCTCTCGGCATCCCGCCCCATGGAGAACACATCCCTGCGTACCCACAGCATAGCAATACTGGCGGCCCAGGGGGACCGCCCGGAAGAGTCTGGCGTCGGCACCCGAGTAGATTGGGAAAATCGCGTCAAATCGCACGGACCAGATCGGAAAACTGGTCAATGACGGTCAGGTTGCCTATCCTGTTCCGCCTGTCACATGGTGGATCGCCCCGTTACGGGCGAGGCAACCCATTTCACCCAATCAGGAGTTCCGACAATGAAGGCAAGACGCTTTCTGCTAACCGCCGTTCTCGGCATCTTCTGCCTGCAGGCCGGCGTGGTGCTGGCCAACGGCATGGACAAGGATGATCTCTATCGCATCCAGCAGGTCACCCAGGTGGCGGTCTCCCCCGATGGTGAACAGGTGGCCTACCTGCGCAGCGTGCCCCGCAATCCCTACCAGGATGAGGATGGGCCGGCCTGGAGCGAGCTGCATATAGCCACCGGTGAAGGCAAGAGCCGCCCCTTTATCACTGGCAAGGTGAATATCAGTGCCATTGACTGGCTGCCTGACGGTTCCGGCATTTCCTTTCTGGCTCGCCGTGAAGGTGACGACCAGCGCTCTCTCTATGTAATTCCAGCCAAGGGCGGCGAGGCACGACGCGTGCTGACCCATCCCACCGGAATCCGCAGCTACAGCTGGCATCCCTCGGGAGAGCGGGTTGCCTTTCTGGCCACGGAACCGACCTCCGAAGAACGTCGGAAACTGCTGGACAAGGGCTTCAATGCCCGTGTCATCGAGGAGCGACTGCAGGATGTGGAAGTGTGGACGGCCGACATTGATGGCGATGGGGAGCCCGAAAAGCTGGACATCGAAGGCAGCGCGTCCCAGCTGCACTGGAGTCCGGATGGCGAACATCTGGCCATGATGATCGCGCCCACCCCACTGGTGGATGACGATCTGATGTTCCGCCACCCCCTGGTGGTGGAAGCCGATGGTGGTGACGTGGTCACCCGCTTTGAGACGGAAGGTAAACTGGGATCCATGGCCTGGTCCCCTGATGGAGAACATCTGGCCTGGGTCGGCAGCATGGATATCCATGATCCTCGCGAGGGCCGCCTGGTCGTGGGCGATGTAGACAGCGGTGAGTTCAAGAACATCAAGGCGGATGAGTACCTCGGCCACATCCAGACCATGGCCTGGGAAGATGACGAGCACATTATCTGGCTCGGCCACCGCGGTACCCAGAGCGAACTGGGTCGAATCCACCGCAGTGGCGACAACGAGGAGATCCTGATTGGGCCGGAGCAGCCCATCCTGCGTTCCCTGAGTCTGTCCAATGGGGGCGGTGTGCTGGCCTTCGCCGCGGACAGCCCAGAGCACCCCCGGGAGCTTCACGTCCATCAGGATGACAGCCTGGAACGTTGGACCGACTCCAATCCCTGGTTGGCCGACCGCGATCTGGCTCCCCAGGAAGTGGTGACCCATGAGGCTCGCGACGGCCTGGAACTCGAGGGTGTCCTCATCCGCCCGCTACGGGAGCGTCGTCGCGGCAACCACCCCATGATCATGGTCATCCACGGTGGTCCCGAAGCCCATATCTCCAATGGCTGGAATACCAACTATTCCAACCCGGGCCAGGTGGCAGCCGCCCGGGGTTATGCCGTGTTCTATCCGAACTATCGTGGCAGCACGGCTCGAGGAGTGGAATTCTCCATGCTCGGGCAGGCCGACGCCGCTGGGGCTGAATTTGACGATATCGTCGACGCCAAGGAGCACCTGGTGGAAACCGGGCTGGTTGATGGTGACAAGGTGGGGATCACCGGCGGTTCCTACGGCGGCTATGCTTCCGCCTGGGGTGCAACCGCTCAGACCGAGCACTTTGCAGCCAGCGTGATGTTCGTAGGCATCAGCAACAATATCTCCAAGTTCGGCACCTCGGACATTCCCCAGGAACTGATGCTGGTGCATGCCCGCAAGTGGCCCTGGGATGATTGGGAGTTTTCCCTCAAGCGAAGCCCCATCTATCATGCCGAGCAATCCCGCACGCCCATCCTGATCATGCATGGTGAGGCGGATACCCGGGTGCATGTGGGGCAGTCCATGGAGCTCTATCGGACCCTCAAGGTGCAGGACAATGTCCCGGTGCGCATGGTGACCTTCCCCGGCGAGGGTCACGGTAACCGCAATGCCACCAGCCAACGCGAGTACGTCATGCGACTGATGCGCTGGATGGATCACTTTATCCGCGATGGCGAAGAAGAATTGCCACCGGCCGATCTGGATCACGGCGACCGGATCTGAGGGATAGGAACATGAGTGAACAGAAACGATACGGGATTCGCATCACGCTGCCACAGGGAGACCCCCTGGCACTTCCCCATCTTCTGGGCAGTGACTGGGAAAGCTTCCGCTGGTACCGCTCAGCGGAGGAGCGTAACCGGGCTATGGAGGACATGGGTCGGGAGCATCAGTTTTCCCGCAAGGGCGATATTCCCAGCATCACGCTGGAAGCAGTGGACCGCTAATCCTGGCCGCCACTGCCCTGGCGACCCCATGGTCGCTCAGGGCAGTGGCCGGTTTTCCTTGAGCAGTTGCGCTATGTCCGCCGCTCGGCGCGGTCGGCTGAAGAAGTACCCCTGTGCCTCGTCGCAACCCATCTCCGCCAGCAGGTCTCGCTGACGGGCGGTCTCCACACCCTCGGCAATTACCTTCAGCTTGAGATTCTTGGCCATGGCCACAATGGCGCGGACAATAGCCAGGGCATCCTGATCCTCCGGCAGCCCCATGACGAAACTGCGATCCACTTTCAAATAATGGATGGGAAAGTCTTTCAGATAGCTCAGGGAACTGTGCCCCGTCCCGAAGTCATCCACCGCAATATCCACACCCATGCGGGCCACTGCTTCCAACGTCCGCCGGGCCCGATCCGGGTTTTCCATCATCATGCTTTCGGTGATTTCGATGTGGAGATCCGAGGCCAGCATTCCACTGCTGTCGATTTCCCGTGACAACTCGGTAATCAAATGCCGCTGCCCAAACTGGCGAGCTGAAACATTGACGGCCATTCGCAAGGACGGTAGCCCCTGATCCCGCCAGGCCACCGCCTGACGGCAGGCCTCCCGGAACACCCAGCGGCCAAGCTCGCCAATCAGGCCATTCCTTTCGGCCAGCGGAATGAAGGTAGAGGGTGGCACCAGACCCTGCTCCGGGTGCTCCCAGCGGACCAGAGCTTCCACACCAACGATCTTGAATGTATCCAGGCAGACGGAAGGCTGATAGTGGAGAACGAATTGCTCCTGATCCAGAGCATCTCGCAAGGCCTTGGACATCAATAGCTCTTCATAGGCCCGAGCATTCATATCCGCGGAGAAGAACTGAATGCAATTTCTGCCTTTTTCCTTGGCCCGATACATGGCGGTATCTGCATTCCGTAACAGGGAGGAGGCATCCTCACCATCGGCGGGAAAAAGACTGATGCCTATACTGCAAGAAGCTGCCAGTTCGTACTCATCCACCCGCACCGGCTCCGACAGGACCTCGCGGACCTTGTTGGCAACCGTGGCCACGTCCTCCGGGTCGTCTATATTATCCACCAGGATGGCGAATTCATCGCCACCGAAGCGGGAAACCAGATCGCTTTCCCGTATCACTTCCTTGAGTCTGCTCGCCACATCCTTGAGGAAGCGATCCCCTACCGGATGTCCAAGAGAGTCATTGATGGTCTTGAAATGATCCATATCCAGAAACAGGATACCCACCACCTTGCCGCTGCGCTTGGCTCGGCCAATCGCCTGCTGGCATTCCTGCTGAAAGAGAGTACGATTGGGCAGGCCTGTCAATGTATCGTGATGCGCGAGAAACTCCAGTTGGCGCTGATATTCCTTATGCTCACTGATGTCATTAAAGACGCAAACGTAATGACTGACTTGCCCTTGCCCATCCTTGAGCGTGCTCAGGCTTAGCAGTTCCGGATAAGTCTCACCACTCTTCCTTCGATTCCACACCTCCCCTTCCCAATGCCCGTCCTGATCCAGGGCACGCCAGATATCACGATCATCTTCACCCCGTTCCCGCTGCAGGGAACGAAACGGCATGGGCCGACCAATCACTTCCTGTTTCCCATAGCCAGTAATCCGGGCAAACGCCTTATTGACTTTCACCACGCGACGATCACGGTCCAGGATCATGACCCCTTCAGCCGTATTCTCCAGTGCAGCAGCGGCCAGACGGCTCTCCTCCTCCATGCGCCGCTGGCCGCTAATATCCCGATAAATGCCATAGACCGCGATCTGGTCATCGCCAATCAGTACCGGTGCCCCCAGGATGGAGACATCCACCAGTACCCCGTCCTTCCTCTGGCGTTTGGTCTCAGCCTGGACCGGTCGACGATCCAGAACCGTCTCCGAGAGAGCACTCCCCTCCTGCTCGAGCATATCGGGAACAATCAATTCATTGATGGTGCGCCCTGCAACCTCTTCCACCTGGTAACCAAATATATCGAGCCAGGCCTGGTTCACTTTCAGAATCCGGTCCTCCCGGTCCAGGAGCACAATGCCTTCGGGTGAGGCATCAAAGAGCTGCTTGAAAAAGGCCTTTTGATCCGACAGCGCCCGTTCGGTATTCTGCAGGGCAGCCACTTCCCGCTCCAGCGCCTGGTTGCTCTCCAGCAATTCCTGGTTGCGCTCATGCAGGCGGTGTTCGAGGCTATCCGCGCGTTGTCGCAATCGGGCTTCCATCTCCTTCTGTTCCGACAAATCTCGGATAGTGGCACGCAGCACCGGACCTTCCTGAAAATCAAGACGGGTCATGGAGACTTCAGCAGGGAAGGTGGTGCCATCCGCGCGTTGATGGAGCCACTCGAAGTGGCTGATGCCGGATGCATAGGCCTCGCGAATGTGACTTGCCGCCCCTGCTCGGGAGTCCAGACCATCCGCTTGCTTTGGGGGTGAGAGGTCAGCCGGGTGCCGCCCGATGATCTGGGACACATCGGAATAACCGTACAGTCTGACAGCCGCCGGAGTGGCGGCCACTATCTGGCTGGAGGTATAAACCAACACCGCGTAGGTGGAGGCCTCGAACAGCCGCCGGTAGAGCCTGTCGTCGCCAGGCAATTTCTCACTGGTGGTGCCGGGTTCCTTGATCATGATCCAGAGTATAGGCGCTTAAGGCGCATTACTCAGCTGTTCGAACACCCTTTCTACCCAGAAATCCGCCTCATCGGTGGGAGTTTCCTCAGTTAGATTGGGATTATCCAGCCAGATGACCGCGCGATCGGTCTCCAGGAAACGGCTGATGGCCAGGCGGTTCGCGGGATGAGATTCAAATAAGCTCAGAAAGCTGCCGTCATCCAAGGCCTTCAGCAATCCTGCTTCGAGGCGCTCTGCCAAGGCATGATTTTCCGGGGCGACGAAGAAATAAATGGGCGCTGGGTAGGCAATCAGGGGACCGTTGCCCGGCGCCAGGTCATACCGCCGGTAGATTTGCTCCTCAGCCCAAACCTCAATAACACCCCTGGGCAGGAAATCCACTCGCCCCCCGGCCACCATCCGGAAAAGGGCTTCATAATCGGAGCTGGTTTCCACCCTGACATCATTGGCCCTCAGAATACCCGTATCCGGCCAGTCATGACCCTGAGCGGCCACGAAGCGCCGCAACTCGCTGAGATCGGTCACGGCTTCCATGCGGTTCACATGCTCCGCCGCCACCACAGGCACCCTGACACCCAACAGACCTCGCAAGAGAGGGACGCGGACAGGCAACCAGCCTGATTCATTGTCACGGGAAGTCATGGTCCAGACCACGTCCACATGGCGTCCATGGCGCATCTCACGCATGGCCCGACTCTGGGTCATGCGGATCGGCGCCCTCTCGAGACGGAAGGGGCCATGACTCTCTTGCGTCTGCTCCATGGCAAGACTCAGCAATTCAACAAAATAGGCGTCCCTGGCCTCCTCTTCCACATCCGGCTTGATGTGACGAATCACGGTCTCCTCTGCCGTTAACGAGATCGGGGCCAACAACAAGGTAAACCCAAGAAGAAGGAGCGCGCCACGCAATACGAATTGGCTTGGGAATGAGTCAGGCATCGGCGATCACCTGAAGAAGGTAAGCCTCGGTTTCAACGAAGGGCATTGGCCGCGCAAAATAATACCCCTGACCTTTCTCGCAACCGCATTGACGCAGGTAATTCAGTTGCACCGCCGTCTCCACCCCTTCCGCCACAACCTGAATCTTGAGGTCGTGCGCAAGGGATATGATTGCCTGAGTCAAAAGCGCATCATCTTCATCTTCACTGATATCACGAACAAACTCCCGGTCGACCTTGAGGGTGTTGACGTGAAAACGGCGAAGATAGGCCAAGGCGGAATAGCCCGTTCCGAAGTCATCAACCACCAGGGCTATCCCCATCCCCTCCAACTGCTTCAGTTTCTGTCGAGTGGCGAAGTACTCTTCCAGAAACAAGCGCTCTGTCAACTCCAATTGCAGGGCATCACCGGGAAGTCCGACTTGCTGAAGTGCATCACTGATTGTCTCGGACAGGTCGCCCTCCACAAGTTGGCGGGGTGAGAGATTGACTGCCATGGTCAGCCCCTCCAGCCCCAGGGTTCGGCGCAGTTGAGCCAGGTCCCCAAGGGCGGTCCTGAGGACCCATTCGCCGATGGGCAGGATCAGGCCATTCTCTTCGGTCAGGGGTATGAACTCATCCGGCGGAATCAGACCACGGCTTGGGTGACGCCACCGGATCAGCGCCTCGAGACTCTCCGGCTGGCCACTGTTCAAGTCGATCACCGGCTGATAGTGCAACTCAAACTGGCCTTCGGCCAGGGCCTGACGAAGGTCACTTTCCAGTGTCAGGCGATGCTGGGTCTCCACACCCAACTGGGGGTCATAGAAACGGAGGGAGTTCTTGCGCTCCGCCTTGGCTGCATACAAGGCGGTATCAGCAGCCTGGAGCAGGGCACGGGCATTATCCCCCGCATCCGGATAGATTGCCGCACCGCCCGTGACCGATGGAAAGAAGTTCTCACCGGAAAGAATCATCGGCTCCCGCAAAGCATTCATGAGTGCTTCCAGACGCGCCACCAGCTCGCCTTCCTCGCCGACACTGGGAACGATAACCAGGAATTCATCACTGCCGAATCGAGCCGGTATCCAGTCGTCGTCTGAATACCTGCGCAGCCGCCCGGCAATGGTATTGAGCAACTCATCCCCAACACCGTGGCCCAGGCTGTCATTGACGTATTTGAAGTTGTCCAGGTCCAGAAACAACAACGCCAGGCGCTGCGTCCCATCCAAGGCATTCAACTCTCCGGCGAGATACTCGTAGGCCAGTATCTGATTAGGCAGCTCCGTCAAGGGGTCAAATCGAGTGTGAAAATCCAGTCGCTCCTGAACCGCCCGAAGCTGGGTGGTGTCCTCAAGCAGGGCAAGAAAGTAGCGCTGATCACCATCGCTCAGCGACCTGACAAATCCCCGACACCAGCGAAACTGACCATCTTGCCGCCGAAAGCGAAGCTCACCCTGCCACTCTTCACCTGCCTGCACCGTTTCCCAGGGGTCACTGGCACCTCGGGGCAGACTGATACGCTGGTGGAACCACCCTCCTGGCTGGAAGGCCTGGCGGCCGAGCACTTCCTCGTTACTGCAGCCACTGAATTCAATGAAGCGAGGGTTGAGATACTTGACCCGCCCTTGCGCGTCCATGATCACGACACCGACAGGCGATTGCTCAAGGGCACTGGCCAGCAGATTCCGTTCCCTTTCGGCGGCGTTGCGGGCGGCAAAATCGCGGCGGATTCGGGCAATGGCATGATCGAAAGCCTCGCGCACATCGTCCAGCTCATCCGGTCGCAACAGGCCATGCTCGGGACGAGCCAGCTTCGGCCGCAGCCCCAGACGATCCAGTCGCAAGCGACGAGCAAAGCGGGCCAGGGCCTGGAGATGACGCGTTACCAGATAATAGAAGGCGAAGAGCAATATCAGGGACACACTGAATGTCTTGATCGCCTGGCTGGCCAGAATCACCAGCCCCATGCTCCAGAGACGTTCGTGAATGCCTCTGAGGTCCGCCTCGACCCGAACATTGCCCAGGGCCTGGGGAATGCCATCCTCGCCGGTATAGACTACAGGAATGAAGTGTTCCAATTGATGAGGATAATCGCTGCTTTCACCCACCCGGGCTTCAATATCCCCACGAATCTCAACTCGCGTGACATGGGGAATCTGCGCGATCCCCTGTAGCTGCAAGGCCACCAGGTTTTCATCCAGGGCCCAGACGCTCCGGGCCAGACTGTCACCAAAACTGGCCTCGGCTTCCTGCAGACGCTGCTCAAGACCGGAATATTCCCGGCGATACTCACTGTACAACTGGTAGGAAGCCGTGATCAGGGTAAACAGGCCACTGATCAGGAGGATGACGAGGATAACCCGCAGACTGAGCCGGCGGTGGCGCAGCCAACGAGGCAAGGTCGGACTGGACACGAAAAGCCTCCCCATTGCTGCATGCGCAGCGTTAAGCTGTCCAGGTTACTCTGTGGACGATCAGGTCGCCGGTCCCGCGATTTCAGTCTAGTCGTTCCACCAACGGCACGCGAATTTCGTCCCCTGGCCGAATACGACGAAGGTTCTGATCGGGGTTGTACTGCTGCAGCAGCCACTCAGGCAGCCCACCGTGGCGGCGGGAGATATTCCACAGGGAATCCCCCTCCCGCACTTCATGATGGCTTTCACCATTGATCCTGTGCTGGCTGAAAAACCGGGATTGCACCGCCTGATGGAAGGCGAGCCGGCGAGACTCGTAGTCGGCCGGTTCGACGCTGGAAAAATCCAGTCGCAGGCGCTGGCCCGCGACCACCGAATCACCAAATCGCAAACCATTGAGCTCACGCAGGCTCTGAGTCCGAATATTCAGCCAATCAGCATGATGGCCCAGGGTCTCGCCCCAACGGAGTTCGATCGTCCCATCCACGCCCACGGCGTAATCACTGGGATCCGCAGCCAGTTCCGGCTGCTCTTCCGGCAAATGCCCCCCATCCCTCCGAGCCTCATCGGCAAGCGGTTCCATCGCCTCGGGACCGTCTTCCACTGCGGCGACGGGCGTCGGGAGGGCCGAGGGTGACTCATCATCCGCCGCTTTCTCCGGCGCCTCTGCCACCTCGCCTGTCGGCCCATCATCGTCAGCGGCAGCCTCCGGGCTGCGGGTCACCGTCGCTACCTTCAGTTCCTGACCCGGAAAAATCCGGTCACCATTGCCCAGATCATTGATTTCACTCAGGCGAGTCACGGTGGTGTTGAAGCGGGCTGCAATCAGGGAGAGGTTATCCCCCGGTCGAACCTGGTACCGGCCATCGGCGGGCACGCGCTCCCGGACCGGGGCCGCATCGTTGCCGGGCAGTGTCAATCGCTGGCCGGCTCTGACTCGGTGGGGATTGCGCAAATCATTGATCGCGACCAGTTGACTGAGACTGACCCCATAGCGGTCGGCAACATGGGACAGGGTCTCGCCCCGTCGCAGCACGTGATAGCGGTCCGGAGCCTGACGGGCGAATAGCTGATCCTCATCAAGTCGCGAGAGCAGATCTTGCGGGTTGAGGCTGTCAACGCTGGCAGGCAATCGTAGCGGATAGCCCCGGGGGACATACTTCTGGCCGTCCCACACCGGCCGTAGCAGGGCAGGGTTCAGCCGCCGAAGCTCATCCGGGGCGACATCAAGGGCATCGGCCAGGGCCCGCACCGGGACATAGGCGGGCATTTCCAGGCCATTGGACACAACCGGGGGCTCGGGCTCCAGGGCGGGAAAGTAATGCTCCGGCTCGGCGTGGATATCCAGGGCGGCCAGGAAAGCGGGGTAAAAATTTCGCGAGGCAAAGCCGAAGCGGCGGCCTTCATACTCCCGGGCGATGCGGGCAATATCATCGCTGCCGGTAATCGACACCGCCCGCCTGACGCCGGCAGCGCCATGATTATAAGCGGTCAGGGCGAGGGCCCAGCTACCGGTAACCTGATAGTTGTGGCTCAGCAGCTGTGCAGCGGCTCGGGAAGACAGCCAGGGATCCAGGCGCTCATCGACAACATGATCCACCTGCATGAAGCGCTGTCCGGTACCCCGGGTGAACTGCCACATGCCGGCGGCACCCGCCCGGGAACGGGCGTAGGGGGTGAATGAGGACTCCACATGGGGCAAGGCGACCATGCCCTCGGGCACACCATGCTCCCGCATCTGCTGCCGGATATGGGCCTCCCAGCGACCTGAGCGCTCCAGGCCGGCACGAAAACGATTGGCCTGACCGAGCTGAAACCGGATGCGATCGGCCGCGGCACGAAACTCAGCCGGACCGGCGCCATCGCCCCAGAGCTGGCGCATCTCCTCCGCCCAATCGGCCTCTATGCCGGGGTCCCGGGCCAGTTCAAGCAAGCGATTTCGCACGACCTCCCGGCGTTGGTCCAGGTGCTGCCTGCGCTCGGGCCGTTCCGCGCCCTCCGGGAACCGGACCACTTCGTAGACCACGCCCAGATAGCGACGGTCATGCAGCAGCCCGCCGTTCGTGCCGACCTCGGTATAGATGCGCGTCCAGAAAGCAATATCGGGCTCGAAGGCGGCCGGGCGTTCGAAATCTTCTCGAATATCCGCCTTGGCTGAAACCGCCAGCAGAGCGAGCAGCAGCAAAACCAGCGGGGTTGGGGCTTTCACTTTGCGATCCCTCCTCTAGACCCCCCTGCGCGCAAGGGCCCGCCTGGGTTATCCTGTTCGACTCCATTCAGAGTCAGAGATTCAAGGATATGCCAAGCACAGCGGTCCAGACCAACGATTCAGCACAGCTGGCCCATATTGAAACCGTCCGCCACCGATTCGACGATGCCATGGAGCGCTGTGGCGTCTCCACGGTGGTGATCGACAGCGGGCCGGTGCACCA